>JAFAVN010000387.1 GCA_019242435.1 Verrucomicrobiota bacterium
GGAAATCAACTGTTGCTGATTGTAGACTGCCATGGTCAGCATGTTTCCCTGGCCTCCGACCATGATGTAAAAGATGTCGAATACCCGCAGAGCATCCAATGTTCGAAAGATAAGGGCCACCAGCAGGGTGGGTGTTACCAGCGGTAAGGTAATCGCCCAAAATTGCCGCACTTTTGAAGCTCCGTCGATTGCCCCCGCCTCGTACAGATCCTTTGGAATAAGCTGTAGCCCCGCTAGCAGCAACAGCGCCATGAAAGGGGTAGCTTTCCAGACATCAACCGCGATGATTACTGGTAGTGCGGTTGCCGGGGTAGCCAGCCAGGCGATTCCTTGGGTGATCAAGTGCAACTTGATCAAGACGAGGTTCACGACTCCATAAATATCGTTAACCATCCATCTCCAGATCTGTGATGAAACTACGGTGGGAATAGCCCAGGGCACCAAAATCGCGACCCGCAGCAGAGTGCGACCTTTGAACTTTGAATTGGCCACCATCGCGATGACGAGACCCAGCACGCTCTCGAGCACGACCGATATTACCGTAAAGATCAACGTAACCTGGACCGCGCTCCACCAGTCTGGGTCCGTTAAGACAAAGACATAATTACTGAGCCCGACGAAGCTCAACGGGGTCACCCCGTCGAGCTTGTATTTCATGAACGAGAAAACCAGAACCTGAATCGTCGGGTAGGCGATAATCACCAAGACGACTAAGACCGCTGGCGCGATCAAAAACCACGCCAGCCGCTTTTGTCGTGCGTAAAGATCTATTTCTTTAGCCACCGTTTCGGGCCCGGTTTTAACGACCCTTAACGCAAAGCGCGCTTCGCCGCTCGTTCTACTTCAGACACCGCCTGTTGAGATGGTTTGGTGCCACTGAGCACCTGATTCACACTCTGGAAAAATGCAGTGGAAACTTGATTGTAATTTGCTCCAGTTACCGTGGACGGTCGGGCGATCGCATTGTTTAGAATATCGACCGCATTCTTGAACCAAGGATTCTTGGCCAGCACGTCAGGGTCAGTGTAAACCGACGGTCGCGTGGGTAACTGGCTCAGGTCGACGGCTCGCTTCTTCTGCGCTTCTGGCGAACTCAGATAACGGACCAAGTCCGCGGCCACATCTGGATTCTTCGAGTAGGCGGATACCATTAGGTTCCAGCCGCCCAGGCAGGCCGCGTTCTTGCCATCCGTACCGCCTTTTGGTAGGATCGTCGCGGCGAATTTGCCGGAAATTGGGCTCTTTGGATCCTGACCCAAGGCGTAAGCGTACGGCCAGTTCCGCATAAACGCGGCATTCCCCGCCTGCCAGACGTTACGAGCTTCTTCTTCACCGTAGCTCACCACGCCTTTTGGCGAAATAGTACCGACCCAGCTTTTAGCCTGATCGAGCGCCTTGATCGCGTTCGGGTTATTGATGGTTACCTTTCCGTTCGGATCGATAATCGTCCCGCCGCCGTAGCTGTAAATCCATTCGATCGCATTGCAGGTTACACTTTCACTGGCTTTGCCCTGAAACACGAAGCCTTGGAAATCACCTTTACCCTCCTTACGCTCGCCGTCCTGGATCTTCTTTGCCATTTCAGCTAGTTCTTCCCAGGTTTTAGGCGGCTCCTTGTAGCCGTATTTTTCCAGGAGATCCGTGCGATAATACAGCACGCCGGCGTCGGTGAAGAACGGGATTGAGACGAGCTTTCCTTTCACCGTATTGTTCTCGATGATGCGAGGGAAATTCTCTTTGATTTCGTTTTCTTTGAAGTACTTCTTCAAGTCGACGGCGTGCGGAGCGGCGATACCGGGCCAGATGACATCGATCATGTAAACGTCGACATCACCACTTTTCGCGGCCCAATACTGTTGGAACATCTGCAGAGTTTGAGTCGCATCATTGGGGCGGCTGATGTAATCGACCGTGTTGCCGGTCTTTTGCGCCCATTCTTGAGCCAGCGCTTTTGTCCATCGGCCGCCTTCTCCAACATCGGAATCGCCGGCGAAGTGGATGGTAACTCCGGCTGCTTGTACCGCTCCAGGCAACAACAAAGCAGTCGCCGCTGCCAGAAAAGACTTAGGTACAACGCACCTAAAGGAAGGATGTATTGGATTCATTGGGGGAGAAGCAATTCTGCTTTTTCGACTTAACCGTCATCCCGACAAAGTGTCAAGCCTGCGCAAGGCCCAAGTAGACGGGATGAATCCCTGAAAATAATGGACTGGATCGATTTAGCCCTCAATAACCTTTGAGGCTTCAGTGGCGTCCGTTCTTGCAATTAACCGGCCACCCCTCTTTCTGGGGCCAGCAACGATCCGACCCAGGTGATTGCCAAGTTTGCCACTAAGGCTACCAGCCCAATATAAATGGTGTAGGTCTGCTGTAAGACGGGCAGCACCACCAGCGGCTTGAGGCCGGTGCCAAAAGTGAGCCAGGTCCCAAGTACCATCCCCGTGACCCAGCCTGCCAATAGGCCTCTTCCCGAAATCCGGAACGGGATTGGGCAAACCGCGGAAATCACCGCAGGCAGGGTTTGTAGAATCCAGATACCCCCCATCAATTGAAGGTCGATGGCGTACTCCGTTGGCAGAAAAACGATGAACGCCAGGGCGCCCAGCTTAACGGCTAACGAGGTGAGCTTGGCAATTCGAGCTTCGGCTCTGGCAGAAAGCTGATCGTTTATAAACGTGCCCCAGATATTGCGGGTAAACAGGTTCGCGGCCCCGATCGACATAATGGCCGCAGGCACTAATGCTCCAATGGTAATCGCCGCAAAACTGAATCCTACAAACCAATTAGGAAAAATCTTCAATATTAAGAGCGGAACCACTGTCGAAGTATCTTTGGTGCGAATACCGGCGGCGATTGCCATAAAACCCAGGAGCGCGATCAGCCCCAGCAGAACGGTATAGGCCGGCAGTAAGATCGCGTTCCGCCGGATGGTTTCAAAACTGCGCGAGCTTAAAACCCCGGTTAACGTATGCGGATACATGAATGCCGCGAGCGCCGATCCCAGGGCCAGGCTGGCAAAAGGCAGCATTTGGGCTGGATGTAACAGGAGACCGGTTGCGCCACCTTTTGCGGTGAAAGCTTGGTCTGCCGCCTGGAAAATGTAGCCGTATCCACCGAGCTTGACCGGTACGATCACTACGGCTGCGAGCACCACCGCGTAAATCATCACGTCTTTGACAAAAGCGATCATGGCCGGCGCTCGTAAACCGCTAGAGTAAGTGTAAAGCGCCAGGATGACAAAGGCGATGGCTAACGGCAGATCACCGGTAAAGCCTAAGGCCTGAATCGCTACCCGCATCCCCACCAGTTGCAAGGCAATGTAGGGCATGGTCGCCAACAACCCCGTGAAAGCAACAGCGGTCGCCAGCCAGATTTGCCGGTGTTCACCTCGAACCAGATCGGCTGCGGTTAAATAGCCGTTTGCCCGGCATTTTTGCCAGACCCGGGGCATAATTGCGAACACAAACGGGTACACGATGATGGTATAGGGGAGGGCAAAAAAACCGGCGGCACCAACTGCGTACACCAGCGCAGGCACCGCGATCATGGTATAAGCCGTGTAAAAGTCGCCTCCTAGTAAGAACCAGGTAATTATAGTTCCGAACCGATTCCCACCTAAACCCCACTCGTGAAGCAGATTTAAATCTGCCACTTTCCAACGGGCCGCCAAGAACCCGAGGATAGTCACTAACAGGAAGAAAAGGAGAAAAACAGTGAGTGCGATCCAATCAATCTGGGGAGTCACTTTGTTCTCCGGTGCACGATATAAATCAGCAGCGAGGTCAGCGGGATCCAGAGGAATTGATACCAGTAAAAGAACGGGAAGCCTGCGACAGCCGGCTCGGCTCGATTGTAAAAAGGCACCCAGAGTAGCGCGACAAAGGGGATGAGCAGCAGCAAACCCCAAGCGTTATTTGAATTCTTAGCCTGCATTTCTCACAAAAATTCTGAGAAAGACGACGCGTCAGCGACTGTTTAAGAGCTTTCCCTCCCGCAATCAAGCAATCGCTTGCTCACGATGTTGAGGTTTGGGTTCATTCTGTGATCGATTTCTCCCGTTCAGTCCGGTCAGAAACAACTGAGACTGGAAAAAAAAGACGCTCTGCCAGCGAGTAGCACAGGCAGACCAACAGGTTCAAACCCAAGGCCAGAATCCCGATGTAAACCGAGATGGTTTGATTACCGATCGACAGGGTAAAGATCGACTTAAATTCGGCCAGCCAGCCCAGCCAGCTTCCGGTACAAATCCCAACCAGCCAGCCAGCAAAAATCGCGTTCGCCCGGGCCCGATGCCGGAACAGGGCCAGAACAATCGCC
>JAFAVN010000411.1 GCA_019242435.1 Verrucomicrobiota bacterium
AAGATGCTCGTTGAGGACCCCAATAACCTGGTTGTCGGCCGATACGGGATCACCGGTGCTCAAGCCTCCGCGGCACAGGAAGCGGCAGAGACTTTCCTCACGACTGGCAAACTGGAAGCCGTTCAAAAAGCCTACGCTGTCCGTTACATAGCTGTAGGCGCCGGCGCATTGACCCCGGAGCAATCCAGCCGAGAACCGCAATCGATCGCCAAAGCGAAACGGCGTTTGAATCGTTACGGCGTCGAGTTTGACCCGAATCGCCCAACCATCCCGGTCGCAATCTACGATGCCGTGCGCCATCGGGTAATCCACGGCCGCCTCTACACCATTTACGAGACGCCGCCACTCTATTACTTTGGCCGGATGGATGACTACGTCGTCATGTACATCGGGTCGCAAGTTAGCGAAGGCAAAACCGCGCTGCAGAAATAAGGAGGTAGGAGGAGCGTCTCGTCTGCACATCAGGGGAACATAAATGCATCGCGCCGTTTGACGGTTTTCCTCAGGTGGCTTCATCTTAGCTCAATAAGCTTCTGCCGTGCCCAGACTCCTCCAGACCCAGGGCCTACCGGATCCTGGCTCCTATATCCAAGCTCCTCAGAACGAATCCGCCCAGCATTGGCTGCTCAAAACTCTGGCTTTGCATTGGGCTTATGAGCGCGGGTTCAATTGCATCTCGTTTGAGGTCAGAGCTCCAAGATCGTCGTTTCGGGTGGATATAGCCGCTTACCGCCCCGCCCGGCAGGCTAATAGCCCGATCATCGCTCTATTTGAGTGTAAGCAGAGCCGCCCGGATCTGGAGCGCGATTCCGGCCAGACCATGTCGATCGAGAACGAGCTGCGGTCGCTCCAACAACGCCGGGAACGCTTAGAAAAACTGCTATCGATTCATTATCCCACGGCTCGGGTTGCCGGCGGACTATTCCCGGAATGGGATACATTTGATCCTCAACAGATATGCCACACAGGCTACCGCCGGCTAACCGCCAGGATTGTGGCTTTGCAACGTAAACTGGACGGCAGCAGAAAATTCGAGCGCATCATTCGTTACCGACTTGCTAATTTGCATTTTCTAGTGACATCAAATCACCTCTTACCGCCGGAACGAATTCCACCCGGCTGGGGTTTGCTGGAGGTAGTAGGGGACGAAAGACTGGAACTTCGCGTTCTGCCGCGTTTCTTCCAGATCACTAACCCGCAGGAGTGGCTGGAAGCGATCTGCAAAAGTGCGACCCGCCGCTGGCTCAGAGCCTGGATCACTGGCCAATCGGAACCGGTGGACGCGGCCTGCCCGGCGATCCACAATGGCCCGGCTTTCGCTCCTCCCATCGCGAATCACTAATCACCAACTAACGAGTTAACGCTTCCCAGGCAGCCCGACGTACGACGTAAGAATCAGTCCGTCACTGCTCCGGCCGACGCGGATTTCACCTGGCCCGCATACTTCGCCAATACCCCGCGCGCATACCTCGGCTTTGGTTGTTTCCAGGCTTTGAGCCGTTGCTCCAGCTCTGTCTTACTGATCTGCAAATCAATCGTCCGTTTTTCGCCATCGATCACAATGGGATCACCATTTTTCACCACCGCAATCGGTCCTCCTACATACGCCTCCGGTGTAATGTGGCCGATCACGAACCCGTGACTGCCTCCGGAGAACCGGCCATCAGTGACGAGCGCTACCTCTTTTCCCAGGCCTTTGCCCACGATTGCTGACGTCGGTGACAGCATCTCACGCATTCCTGGACCACCTTTCGGCCCCTCATACCGGATAACGATCACATCGCCCTTTTTGACCTTATCATCTAAGATCGCACGCAGCGCTTTCTCCTCGGACTCGAACACGCGAGCCGTCCCGGAGAATTTGAGCCCTTCTTTCCCGGAGATTTTGGCCACAGCCCCTTCAGGAGCCAAATTGCCGTAAAGGATGACCAAGTGACTATCCGGTTTGATCGGGTCTTTTAAAGGACGCACAATCGATTGGCCCTTCGGATACGGCTTAGCGGACGCCAGATTTTGTTTGAGCGTCTTCCCGCTGGCCGTCAGACAATCACCATGAAGCAGGCCTTCATTCAGCAGGGTCTTCATCAGAGGCAGAATCCCTCCGATCTGGACCAGTTCCCACATGAAATGCCGGCCGCTCGGTTTCAGATCCGCCAAGACTGGAACGCGTTTGCCCACCCGGGTCCAATCCTCCAGTTTAAGCCGGATCCCGGCGGCGTGAGCAACCGCTAGCAGATGGAGAACCGCATTGGTAGAGCCTCCCAGCGCGATCGCCACCGTCATGGCGTTTTCAAACGATTCCTTCGAAAGAATATCAGAAGGTCGGATTCCACGTTTCAGCAGACCCAACACGGCAACACCCGCGGCTTTACAGTCAGCCAGCTTTTCTTTGGAAACGGCGGCCTGAGCTGAGCTATTAGGTAAGCTCATCCCGAGTGCCTCAATGGCGGATGCCATGGTGTTGGCCGTATACATCCCACCGCATGAACCCGGTCCCGGTATCGCGCAGGACTCAACCGCCTCAAGCTCTTGATCTGAGATCTGCTTGTTGGAATGAGCACCGATGGCTTCAAAGATGGATACGAGATCCAGCGATCGCCCATTCAGGCATCCCGGTAAAATTGTACCCCCATACACAAAGACCGAAGGCCGATTCAAACGCGCCATGGCGATCAAGCAACCAGGCATATTCTTATCGCAACCGCCAACTGCCACCAAACCGTCGAACCCTTCCGCAGCCGTTACCGCCTCGATCGAGTCCGCGATGATCTCTCGTGAGACCAATGAATACTTCATCCCCTCGGTCCCCATCGAGATTCCGTCCGAAACGGTAATCGTGTTAAACACGATCGATTTGCCTCCGGCGCCGTCGATCCCTTGCGCTGCTTCACGCGCAAGCTGGTCAATATGTACATTGCAAGGTGTGACCTGAGCCCAGGTTGATGCCACCCCGATAATCGGTTTCTTGAAATCTTCCTTTTTAAACCCTACCGCGTAAAGCATCCCTCGACTGAACGCGCGCTCCGGGCCATCAAGCACCGGCGCGGAAAAGTGGCGAGGATCGTGATTTGCTTTTTTCATTGGTACCCCCTTCTCTAGAATTCGATCGCCAAGCCGTCAATATGGAGAAGTGATTGGTGATCGGTGATTCGTGATTGGTGGTTTCGTTCGTCCTCCCAAATGCCGCCGGATACCAAACGCCCAGACTTGCGCTGCCTTGGTGTTTGCCAGTGGGAGCGGTAATCACATTCTCGCGGTTTACTACCTTCGAGCCCGAGGACGAGGACGGAAAAACACGCGATCACCACGTCGAAGCGCCAGGGTCCACGCTCCCCGCCAATCACTTCTCACTAAGCGCCCCCACGATCTGCTCCGCAAACACAGCCAATCTCTCGATCACCGGCAAAGCATCGGCTTTACCTACGGGCTCGACATGCAGCACCAATTTCCCTCTGCCGCGGATCAGGAAAACTTTTTTTGAGAAAGTGACAGGCAATCCTCGCAATTGTTCTAATATCCCGATCGGAACCAACTCTCTTGCCAATGGCGATGAAGCAGCTACCACAAAGTCTTGATCAAGCTCGGGACACCCGGTGGCAATGACTTGAGCATGCATCCATTCTGCGAACCATTCAGGCTGTTCTTTGCCAGTGAACGCTCCGGCCAAAAACCGCGGCGGCTCGCTCAGGTCTCGCTCTCTCGGTGTTACAAACCACCATCCATCAACCCAGTGGGTATCCGGCACTGAGACCTCCACGTACGGACGGAGACCGCGCCCGTTCCACTCGGCAAGCCAATTCATCCCAGAGTGGCTCCCTTTGAGCCCGTACCAGAGCCCGTCCGCGTCTTCGTCAAAACTCCAATGCCGTTTTCTGGCCGCGGATCGCACCCGGGCAAATGGCGATAGCCCTTGGAACCACATCCATAGGAAAAACCCTGTAAATAAGCTGATCGTCAATGCTACAACTGGCAATTGGCCCACTGGCGAGAAACTCAAATCAGCCGCTGACCTTTCATCAACGCCGCGATTGCAACAATTCAGTCACAAAAGCCTGGATCGCTCCGAAACTCAGGCCCCGTATGCCATAAGCTCCTGCTTGTATCCCCTGAATTTCTGAGCGATGCAGGCTTAGTGCCCGCCAACGCCGACCTCGAATGCATCGTCAAGGAGTTCTATGCTCCGCTTTACCGATTTGCGTTCGCCCTGACCAGAAGCGAGGCCATCGCAGCCGACCTTACTCAGGAGACCTTTCTCATTCTAACGAGGCAACAGGCGCACATTCGCGATGTGACCAAGATCAAATCTTGGCTCTTTACCACCTTGCGGAGAGAGTTTTTGCGGGGCTTACGCTCCAAGACCTCTCACCCGGAAGTCGAATTAAAACCCGAGCACCAGGAGCAACTAGTGGTGGAATCCGCTGCCGTTCAGTCGATCGATGCCATCACTATTTTGGAAGCTTTGGCCCAGATAGACGAAAGTTATCGAACGGTTTTGGAATTATTTTACCTGAGTGACCTCTCCTATAAGGAGATAGCCGCCACACTTGATATCCCGATCGGCACGGTAATGTCCCGGCTCTCTCGCGGTAAAGAGCAATTGAAAGGTACTCTGGCAAAGGCAGCATCACCCAACAAAACTTTTAAATCCGGAAGGGCAGAAAATCCGAAGCGTTAATATGACTCGCGAGGCCGCTAAAGAGATACTCAGTGCCTTTCGCTCCGTCGAGCAGGACGGAGCAGACCCGGCGTTTTTGGAGGCCTTAGAAGTCCAGTCACGAGATCCGGAGGTTAAAAAGTGGTTCGAGGAGCAGAACGAAATCGATCGGATGCTTCGAGAAAAATTGACGCAGATTAGCCCGCCGGAACAACTGCATTTCCAAATCCTCGGCAGAATCAGAAGGGAACGAGCCCGGGTCTTACCGCCTGCCTGGCTGGCGCTGGCTGCGGTTCTGGTCATTGGCGGCCTGGGCTTAATCTATTCGTTGGGGTCTTTCGGTCCCAACCGGTTCCGGGAATTTCGTAGGGACGCGCTGGCTATGGTTTCGGTTCAGCCGGCGCCTAAACTCGACATGAAAACGCCCTACCTGAGTGAGGCTAAGCGTTTCCTCCAGGAGCATCAAGCGCCCATAGCCCAAAGCCTTCCCCCCGCTTTGAAATCCATGAGCACCGCGGGCTGCAGCGCCTTTTTCTGGCAGGAACACCCAGCGTCATTAACCTGCTTCAAACTCCCAAATGGCCAGCTGTTACATCTGGTCGTGATCGACCAAGCCGCAATCGGTAACGGCAAGATACCTGCCTCCTTTCAATCCGAACAAGGCTGGCACATGATGTTCCAGCAAAAAGACGGCCTGTTACTGATGTGGGCCAGCCAGGCCCCAATGGAGAAGCTTAAGCAAATGCTGGTGGAGACGTAAGAGGAGGAGGGCAGAAGTGCAGGAGTTCGAGGAGTTTCAAGAATGCCCCGGCGGTCCAGCGAATCCGACCATTTGATCAGGAAAATACGGTTTTCACTTCGGGCACAACCAGCCGCTCGGCTGCCACCCTCATTCGACAGCTGATTCCATCTACTTGAACTTCTCGAACCGTTGGACTCCCTTCTGCACTCCTTAAGTTTTTGCACTCCTGAAAAATTTCCCTTGTATACCACACTTGATCAGTAGTATATACCGCCCGTGGAACCAATTCTTGCAACTCAGTCAGCTTCACCGCTCCCTTCGGATCGGCTCGTCGCTATGCTGATTTTGGTCGGATCCTGTTGTTGTCGCTGAGCCAGGCCATCTCGCCCCCTGCCGTTCTCTCACTCAGCTACCAGCAAAACAACCACCGTTCACTTTCACCCCATGTCTTATTTTCTCGCCATCTCGGGCAGTCCGAGCAAACTTTCCCGAAACAATTTCTTGTTACCATCAATATTTGACCGCCTTGTGAGTTATGAAATCGGGCTCCGAACGACCCATGCCGTCGAACTGGAGCCATCCGCCCCGGATGCTTCCAAGCGACTCGCTGATCTCGTAACAACTGTACATGATGCCCAAGCTATCGTGCTAATCACGCCAGTACCGAGCGAAGATTGGGCGGGCTCCATGAAAACGCTCCTTCAGTTTCTGCCGGCCGGCGCGTTTCAACATAGCCCGGTTCTCTTGATCGGAACCGGCGGATTCATAAATGAATTAACAGACTTGGAGAATTCAGTGATCCGAGAGATAACTCGTCTCCATGGACATCTGGCCCTTTCGTCTATCCATATCGGGCCAAAGAACTGGGTATTCTCCCTTAGCCAGCCGCCAGCCCTGACTGCCGGGACGGAAGCTCGACTCGCCCGCGCCTTGGACCGGTTACATGCACTGGCCGTGGAAACGAGAACGGTCTCCCTAGCAGCCTAGGGGCAAGCTCGGCACGTATTTGGATCTGGCAAGTGCACGTAAACTCGCCCCTGAAGGGGGGGCCGATGCGTATAGTCCGTTATGCGTATGAGCGTGACAAAGTCCTCGCTCATGGGAATGGTGGGTTGGAAAATTGAGAGAGACCGGCGATGCTGCTCAGGCCATAGTGTCGCAACGTCAGACGCATTCAGCCGTCCCTCAGGGCGAAATTTCAGCCAGTTCCTTCGAATGTTTGCTAGAGGGCCGGCTTTTAAGGTCACTCAACTATCTAGGGGCGACGAAGCCTTGGCGGAGTCAGCTCCGCTACGAGCGGCATCCAAGGCCATGCACCCGAAGGTAAATAATCTACCCAAAAAGATATCGCTCCTACGGAGCTTGTCTTTTTTTTGCATTTTGGATCTATAAAGATCCGGCTCCTCCGGAGCCTTTTTTCTCCTTCTCCAGAATCTCCGGGCGATCCGGTAGATATCGGTTACTATCGAACAAGCTGCGGTCTGCCGCCGTGATATCACCGATAGCACCTCTGACCTTTTGCCTCTTGAACTTTGAACCTTGAACCTTGAACTTTGAACCTCAGGCCTTGAACTAGAAACCTCTCGTGGACCAACCATTAGCGATCATTCTCATGGGCGTGTCCGGATCCGGCAAGACAGCCGTCGGAGTCGGCTTGGCCGGCGTACTCCAATGTCAGTTCCTGGATGGCGATAATTTCCATCCTCCGGCCAATGTCGAGAAAATGCGGCACGGTATCCCCCTTACCGATGAGGACCGGGTACCCTGGTTAGAAAACTTGCATCGCGAGTTGGCGACCAGACTGGGTAGAGGCGAAACGGTCGTCCTGGCCTGCTCCGCATTAAAGGAATCCTACCGATCCATCTTGGGAGACGCGCTCCCTCAGGTCCGGTTCGTTTTTTTAAAGGTGGACAAGGAAACCCTGATGAAACGGCTTCAGAGCCGACACGGACACTTTTTCCCCAGCAGTCTTCTCGACAGCCAGCTGGCGACCCTGGAAATCCCAAAAGGTGCTTTCGTGGTAGAAGAAAACCGCCCGCTCGATGAAGTCGTTCAAACCATCGCCAATGCCGCGACTTCAGGCCGGCTTTAAGCAAGTAGATCGATCGGCACCGTTGGGCCGGGTCTTTTTGACAGAAACGGCCGGTCGGTATTTCTCGGTCACCCGAGCGAAGACCTCTCACTTGTCATTCTTCCCAAACTGCAGCACGATCTCGTTGTTGGCGATCCGAATCGACCTGATTTCGTCCGCCAAGGACGACCGCTCTGCTCCCAAACGATTCTTTAGACCCTTATTGACCGCTTGTGTCATCGTTTCCTTGTAATTCTGACTGGTGAACAACCAGGGCAGGCGCCTGCCGTTTCCCTCTAAGTCGAAATTCTCGACCTTCAGCTGGCCATGATCTGCCGAAAGCCGGACCGCCAATCTCCCATTGAAGAAGCGATCATGGAAACTGGGCGCAAAAGGTAATTGGCCCATAAAAGTGAGCGGCACGCTGACGTTGGCTACCAGCCAATCGGCCTCAGTACCGAACCGTAGGTGCCGTGCCAATTCGTGAGTCTTCGGATCTGCGAAAAACCAAGCGTTCAGTTCCTCTGGGCTCAACCGGATTTCCGCCGGCCCGCTCTTGGTCAGAGCCTGTTGAGCGGCCTGAATCTGATTCTCCACGGTCGACGATTTATCCGGCGCTAATGGCTCAAAGATGCGGGCGGCGGGCGAGGTCATCTGATACGCACCGCCATATGTCGAGATCGCTCCCCAGGCAATAGCGCCAATGATGACTGCAACTATCAATAATCCCAACAAACAACCACCGCGACAGCCGGAGCTAACGCGCGGAGGGTTACGCGCCCCGGTAATGTTCTCTGACATATTCTTGCACTGCTTCTTCCCACGGACGCGGCCTTACACCGGTTAACTCCTGGAATTTGGCGGTATCCAGGGCCGTATACCTGGGACGATCCGCCACAAACGTGGTTAGTGACTCGAGCGGAATCGGATTTACGAAATCGGTTTGGAACCGGGTGCCCGCACGCTTTGCTGCGTCTATAGCCACCTGCCCCCATTCCCGCCAGCTACATGCGCCTGAATTGCACACGTGCAGTACCCCGCAAATAGAATCCTTCTCTAACAAGTGCTTTAACCACCGCGCAAGATCGCGAGTGTAAGTGGGCGTGCTATACTTGTTGCTTACCGCTTCGACTCGCGAAGCGTTTCGCGCCCTATTCAGAATCTTTTCCAGGAAACTTGGTTTGTCCGGTCCGAAAATCCAAGAGACCCGAAGTACCAGCGTTTTTGGATTTGCCGCCAGCGAATCTAGCTCGCCACAGCGCTTTGTCCGCCCATACACGTTGAGCGGGTCCGTCACATCTTCCTCGCGGTAAGGCCGGTTATGCCGCCCGTTGAACACATAATCCGTACTCAGCTGAATAAATCGAATCTGCTGCTGCGCCGTCCATTGAGCAATCTCCGCCGGACTCGCCGCATTGATCGCCCAAGCGGGCTCGGGATTCTGTTCGCACCAATCGACATCCGTCGCCGCCGCCGTGTTTATAAACACATCACAGCCTAAACCCTTAAGCGATTCAGCCACCTTGGCCGGTTCACTCAAATCGATCTCCGCTCGCCCCAAGGGGATCACGTCACAAGAGGTCCGAAGGTCCCGGCAAAGCGCGGTACCCAACCGACCCTCTTTGCCAAGAATCCCGGCTCGCAGCTTCATCTCGAGTAGATTGGATCAGCGCCCCTATTCAAGACCGCCCGCCACCATGGCTCATTGATCCTATACCATTCGACGGTGCGGGCTAACATCGATTCAAATTCGTGAAGCGGTTTCCAACCGATTTCCTTTCGGACTTTGGTGGAATCAATGCTGTAACGGCGGTCGTGCGCCAGCCGGTTTTTGACAAAACGAATTAGCTCTTCACTTCTATTGAGCTGCTTCAAGATCATCCTAACTACATCCAGGTTGTTGTATTCTACGCCGGACGCCACGTTGTAGATTGAGCCGGACACGCCGCTCATCAGAACATCAAAAACCGCTGCACAATGGTCCTCTACATAAAGCCAGTCCCGCATTTGCAGACCATCGCCGTAGACGGGCATTGGTTTGTTCGCTAGCGCTCTCAAGATCGTCACAGGAATCAGCTTCTCAGGAAATTGATAAGGGCCGTAGTTGTTCGACGAGCGGGTGATCACCACGTCCTGGCCGTAGGTCTTATGGTAAGACAATGCCAGCAGATCCCCGGCCGCTTTGCTTGCCGAGTGGGGTGAACTTGGTCGCAGCATCGAAGATTCAAGCGATGGAACCTGCGATTCATTGGAGCCGTATACTTCATCGGTGGATACCTGTACAAACCGTTTCACCCCGTGCTCACGTGCGGCGTCCAGTAGCACAGAAGTGCCTACCACGTTGCTGTAAATAAAGTCCGCAGCGGACACAGTATTGCGGTCCACCTGGCTTTCTCCCGCAAAATTAATGACCCCGTAATAACAGTGCTCGGAAAGGATCTCATTCATTTTGCCGCGATCCGCGATATCAGCCCGAATGAACTCGTAGCGATCGCCAAAACGCTCGGCCAAATCCGCCGTCGTATGCAGAGAACCGGCCTGAGTCAAAAGATCAACATTCGTGATGCTCTCCGGGTCATAATGTTGAAGGACATACCGGATGAAATTGCTCCCGATAAACCCGCAACCGCCAGTGACTAGCAATCTCATGCCCGCGTTTGTAGCATAGAAGTCCCGCCTGTCCAATTATTACACCATGAGCAACGTTGTGATCCGGATCGCCGGCCCCGAAGATGCCGGTATCATTCATGACCTCGTCTGCCGGCTCGCGTCTTACGAAAAATTGTCTCACGAAGTCGCATCCACTCCCGAACATTTCCGTCGCGCCTTGACCGACCCGCGGTCGACGCTGAAGATCCTGATAGCTGAGACTGACGGACAAACCGCCGGATTCGCCCTCTATTTCGAAACCTTTTCCACCTTCGTTGGCCGCCCTGGTCTTTATTTGGAAGACCTCTTCGTCTTGCCTCAATACCGCCGAAACGGCATTGCCAGCGCCCTCTTTGACGAAATCATCCGCCTGGCCGAAGCAGGCAACTACGGCCGGATCGAATGGTCGGTCCTGGATTGGAATGAACCCGCCATCCAATTCTACACCCGTAAACGCGGCGCCAAGGTCCTCCGCGAGTGGCTACGGTGCCGGATCACCCTCGGAGCCCCTGAGCCCCAGGGTGAGTTGTGATTGGGGATTCTGCTATTGGCGGGTGGGTGTCTCAGAGTTTTTTCTGCGTTCCGTGTGCCCGCCGGGTAGGCGGCTGGTGTCGATGGCGCCTACTGTGTCCATCAGGCGGCGCCACACATTCCGTCTCAGATTTGACAACTCTCCGTTTCTCTCCTTTCATGAAGCTTCACGTGAAGCTTCATTCACCCCGGCGGCCTAATGTCTAGCGTTT
>JAFAVN010000484.1 GCA_019242435.1 Verrucomicrobiota bacterium
CGTATTCTTCAACCTCCGGTTCTTTTGCTAACTGTTCTCGTGACCTGGTTGTCATATTTTTTGGTGAGTCTTTGGGTTGTTGACGAGTTTCAAGCAGAATTAAGCCCTACTATTTAGTCGTAAATGTAGCCGATAAAGATAAATAAGAGAAATCGTATGATTTGATTACAATGATCGGAAACGACTATCGATACAGTGACCGAGGTTAGCGTCCGGAAATGATTTTCGAGATAGGGCGGAGCAGACGGAAAGGATGCGGAACTACCGCGATTTTATTCGGCTGCGAATCACGCGGGCCATGCTGGATTCATATTGATGCCGCCAGCGGACGAGGCTGACCACCTCGTTAGCGATCAACAACAGGGTCGCGGAAAACCAGAAGATGGCGAACAGAATTCCGGCATACGGAACCAACATGAGGAGAAACCCGATGAAAATCGCCAGAAGGTAACCAACGAGACTATTTCCCAGGAGTGATGCAGGCCTCCGGCCCCACATCCATTTAGCCCGAACTAATTCGTTCTGGTTAATATGGTAAAGAGGACAGTGCAGCAAACGCAGGATCTCGGAAGGCGGCAGCTCTGGAAATTTCCAGCGTTTTTCCGTGTTGAAATCTCGCCAGAAATCACGAAAGAGGTTCGGATGTCTGATTGCTCTCCTCACAGCCCTGAAGGGTAAACATATTGTGTGCCACCGGCGTCTTGGTGTGCCGTTACTTCCTCTTTTGCAGCTACTTACGATCAGATGAAAAGAAATAGACGGCCGTATGAGATTTCGGATTTTACGGATTTACGTTCTATCTGGTGCGAGGTTTCAAACCGTAAGGATTTGACTCCTCCGGAGTGCCCCTGGGAAACGGTGAGTTCGAGATCTCGCACCCGGATCGACGAGGGTTCATCCGTTGGATAAGTATCTGGAATTGAGTTTTTGTATTTGCGGAAGAAATTCCCTCAGATCTAATGAATGCAAGTTCAGGCTGGAGGGCTTTAAGAAACCCGACCTTTAGCAGGCTCTGGTTTGCCACGGTTATTTCCGGGACTTGCGTATCCGCTCACGAAACGGCGGCAACCTGGATGCTGAACGCCAGCAGTGGATCGACCTTCCTTATCTCGCTGATGTCAACCGCGGGAACGCTGCCGTTTTTTCTATTCATATTGCCGGCAGGCGCCCTGGCTGACATAGTTGAACGTAAGAAGGTTTTGGTCGGAGCATACACTTGGTCGGCGGTATCTGCCGGCGGACTGGCGATCTTGGGCTGGCTTCATCTCCTGACTCCCTACGTCATCCTCGCCGCAATCTTTCTAATCGCCACCGGGTTTGCATTCAATGCGCCCGCCTTTTCTGCCGCGGTGACTGAGATTGTGTCAAACGACGAGCTTCCTTCCGCGTCAACATTGACCGGGCTACAGCTGAACATCTCGGCGATCGCAGGTCCAGCTTTTGGCGGAGTGCTTTTGGCTTTGGTCGGAGCTAACACCGTATTCACGCTGAATGCCGTCTGTTTTTTGCTGATACTTATAGCGATTGCGCCGTGGAAACCGGTCACCTCAAGACTTCCGCTCGAAAGTTTCCTGGAATCAGTGGCCAGTGCGATTCGTTATGTCCGCTATTCCAGGCCCGTGCAAATCATCTTGTTCCGCAACGCCGTTTTTTCCTTTTTTATTTCCGCCATTCCAGCCTTGCTGCCGGTGGTCGGCCTGAAAGAACTCCATCTCAGCCCGTCGAACCTAGGCTTGCTCTTTACCAGTATGGGAATCGGCTCAGTTGTAGCCGCCGTTTTCATTCTCCCACGAGCGCGAACAATTTTTTCACCAAACGACTTAACCCGGGCAGCAGCAGTCTTGGGATCTATTGACTCGGTTCTGATGGCGGTGGTTCGGGATCTGCCGATACTTCTGCTGGTTGCCGCGCTTGCCGGAATCGTATGGACCGTGTCCGCGGCTGAACTCTGGGTTGCTGCTCAGCGGGCGATGCCTGGGTGGGCGAGGGGACGCATGAATGCGACGGTGATCATGGTTTCGCAGGGGGCTATGGCTTTGGGCGGGATCCTTTGGGGCACGCTTGCAGCAACGGCCGGAGTAGGTTCAGCGCTGTTAGGACAAGCTACCCTGTTACTGGCCGTCCTTGCCCTGACTCATTTGCTCGGTAACCCCTGGTCCATTGATTTTACGCTGACCAGTAACCTTGAGGCGGTGCCCGCGACGGTGATGAACGTCGGTTATAAACTGTTGTACCGGCCCCAGCCGAAAGACGGGCCAGTCTTGGTGACAGTGGAGTTCCAGGTTAATAGCGAACGAGGACCGCGATTTATCGAGCTGATGCGGGAAATCCGGGTGATCGAATTGCGAAGTGGCGCCTACAGTTGGCAGTTATTCGAAGATCCGACGCGGCTTAACACCTTTCGCATGGAAATGATGGTTCCTTCCTGGACGCAATACCTATTGCAACAGGATCGGATGACGAAGGCCGATCGAGAGATAATCGATGCTGCCTCATCCCTGCATGTGGGTCCGGATCCGCCCGAAGTCCGGATGTATCTTGGCGTCAATAAGGAACTGCTTTCCTATCGGCGGAGATCCGAAGGAAAACTTCCCGTCCCAAACGCCACGACGGAGAACGCCGTCGATCAGGGTGAACGTGCCGATCGCAGCGCGTTTAAGCCTTTTACTGGCTGATGCCATGCCGGTTCGAAAGGCTTGAATTCGCTGGGCCGGGAATAGGTAAAGTCCGAAATTTCGCACCGCTGTCGAATCGATATGATCCACTGCGCAAGTGGCTGATTGACAGGTACAAGCACTGATCATGCGAAGGTTGGCACGTTATCTGTTTTTACTGGCTTTGTGAAAACAAAAGGACGAAACTCGCCCAGTGAGCGGAAGATATCGTTCGCCGGCGTGATCTTGGCATTCTCTTTCTTTGGCTTTCTTGGATTGGACCGCCATCCCACAAAAAGTGGTGTGCCGCCTAAGTTCAGTGGCGCGCAGAATAGTTTCTCAGGGACCTCTTTGCCTAAGGATACCAATCCAGGTTGGGGCCCTGTGAATGTTCGTTGGTAAGAACGCAAACGAAAGCAGGCCTGGAAGAAGTTTAGCGTTTGTCGGATAACGATATCCCTTTTGCTGGTATCCTCACGGTTACGGCACATCTTACTGCGGTGCGGCACGTATTACTGCAGCTGATTACAGCATGAATCGGCCGGTGCATGGAAACGATGGTCAGTCACTGAGCTCCGGAGATATTCGTCCTTCTATAAGATCAGGTTAAGGTCTCCGAATTCATGCCACAGGTAACGCCGTTGAATTGCTTCGTGGTAAGCCGCATAGATCTTCTCCGGCGGCACAAAAGCCGCCAGCAACTCCAAATGACTGGCTTCCGGTTCATGCAAGCCGGTAAGCAAACCGCTCACGATCTGCAGGTGATAATCCGCCGTGATCCGCAATTTGGTGTATTGATGACAAGCTTTGACCTCGCCGCCAAATTCTGCTGCGGCCGATTCCAAGGCGCGCACCACTGTGGTTCCGACAGCAATAATGCGATGGCCCGAGTTCCTGGTCCGCCGGATCTTATCCGCTGCTTCCTCGCTGACCGAATACTTTTCTTCCGAGACGACATGCTGCCGGTCGAGCTCACCATCTAAATAGGAAGATAAACCCGTGTGCAAAGTGATTGAAGCACTTTCCACCCCTTGGTTTCGCAATTGCAACAGCAGCTTCCAGCTAAAGGCCCGACCTGCACTCGCCATCTCCGAAGCACCGGGCTGAATGGCATAGACGTTTTGGTAGTAACTCAACCGCCAAGGCGCAGAGAGATAACGGTAGCGAATCGGTTGGCCAATGCGGTAAAGAAGATCGAGAAACGCAGTTCCGGTCTTGGAAAATCGTAACTGCCAAAGTCGCGGGATGCGTCGGTCCTGCTTTAAGACTTCGCAATTCAAATCCCACTCAAAATCGACTATCAATCCTTGGGTGAAAAGCTCCTCCATTTTCTTCGGCGATGATGGGACCAGCAGGGCGAGCCAAGTGCCATCGGGCAGCAACTCGGCCAAACGGACTTCGATCGTCAGCGCCGAGTCTCTGGCCTTACCGATTAAAGCCGCCGGCAGAGTCCGGCTGGAATTGAACACCAGCAGATCGCCTGGCGCGAGGAACCCAGTGATGCGATCAAAACGAGTGTGGGTAAACGAGTTTGCGTGGCGATCGATTATCAACAACCGTACCTGATCACGGGATAGACCTCTCCGTTCCGGAGGCCGATCAGCGCTCAGGTCCGCTGGTAAAGTGAAAGCCGGCTTTTGATCAACCACCCCCACCGTGGGCAGCTGCCTCTCGATCGAAGGGGGACTGGGAGAGAAAAGCACAAATCATCCTTTCTGAAGCCGTGCCCGCCATTTGGACTGGGCCTCCAGCCTTTCACCTCGAACATGTTGTCCGGAGTCCGAAGCCAAAAATACGAAGATATCAGTTACTGCGGCCGGGTCTGACCAGGCGGTCGGATCTTCGTCTGGCTCGGCCTCACGATGCATAGCCGTGTTCATATTTCCTGGATCAATCCAATTGATCCGCACATCCGTTTTCGCTAACTCTGCCGCCCAGGTCTGCGACAGCCCTTCCAAGCCGAATTTGCTGATACCATACGCGCCCCATCCGGGATAACCGACTCGACCGGCGTCACTGGTAACGTTAATAATCGATCCGCCGTGATCAATCATCGCAGCCAGCAAATTTTGAATCAGCAAAAAGGGAGCGATCAGATTGACATTCAGTACCTGATGAAAATCGTCTGCCGGATAATCCAATAGATAAGGCATTGGTACCGGTCCGATCGTAGACGCATTATTAACCAGGATATCCAACCGTCCCTCGCAGGCAGCCAGTGTGACGGCCGCAACTCGTTCAACCTCGACGCTTGAGCCAAGATCGGCATTAATAATCGCGACATTCAGGTTCGGTCTTATGCGGTAGATTTCTGATGCCAGGCTCTGTAATAAATCTTTACTCCGCGCCACCAAGGCCAGACCGCGAACGCCTTCACGCGCATAAGTTAACGCTAATTCACGACCAAGTCCTTGTGAGGCACCGGTAATGAGAGCAAATTTTCCAGCTAACAGTTTCATGGGAATCTCGGCTATGCTCCGGGTAGTTGCGTTTGCCGTAGGAGCACTTAATTTAATAAGTAAAGACTTGTTAAATCGAATGACGAATATGTCAAGTCAAGACTTGGAAAATCGAAACTTGGACAAACTACCGGCGTCGGAACGATTGCTATTCTTGCTCAAAACCAGGGGGCCGCAAACTGCGGCTGAGCTCGGTGCAATCCTGGAGATTACAGCGGAAGCAGCCCGGCAACAGTTGTTGCGGCTAAGGGATGAGGATCTGGTTCAGACGAAATCGGAGGTCCGGGGAGTTGGCCGGCCGGCGCAGGTATATTATTTAACAGCGGCAGCTCAGAAACGATTTCCGGACACACATGCCGAACTCACCGCTCAACTTATCGGCGAGATCAGAGAAGTGCTGGGGGTGGATGCCATGGAGAAACTGCTTCGGGTTCGAGAGAGTGGAACCCGCAAACGTTACCATGCGCTTCTGGGTGGCAAACGATCTCTGGCGGGGAAAGTAGCCAGACTGGCTGAAATTCGGAGCCAGGAGGGTTATATGGCGACCTGGGAGCAAGAGGAGGAGGGTGAGAGCTACCTTCTGATAGAAAACCATTGTCCCATCTGCGCTGCTGCCAGCGCCTGTACCGGTTTCTGCCGGTCCGAACAAGCCATCTTTGAACACGTCCTAGGCCGGGATGTTCAGGTTGAACGCATCGAACATCTCCTGGCAGGGGCCAGGCGCTGCGCCTATCGAATCACCGCTCGCGGAATCGCAAATAAACGCGGTCTGACCTGAAATTGAAGCCGGGACCGCCCGCGCACTAACCGTCCGCTCTGGTCCATTATTCGCCGGGCCACTCACGAAACCGTATGCATCGCTGGGCGCATCTTTATTGCGCTATTCTTCAAAGTGAGGTGCTTGCTTTCGCGCGGCCAGTTGGCGGCAGTCCGGTCCGATCGTTGCTTTTGTCCGGGCGCAAAAGCAAATAGGGCGATCAGCAATACCGAGAGAAATATGGCGAGGAAGCGCCGGCTCCGCGGGCTTCGTCGCCGTCTGGTGATTCGGTGTATCAGCACTACGACGCCCGGAATAAGCGCAATCCGGAAAGTGACGGATAAAATGCTTCTCCAATAACTGCCAGGCGCGAACAGAGCGGCAATCGGCGAACTGGTTGGAAACAGAGCTGCTATCAAAAGAACGAAAGCACCGATGACGAGTGGCAGGATGAAAACTAAAAGGAAGGCAATTCTCAGTCCGTGGATAACGTCTTCAAATTCGCGGAGATAATCCACTCGGCGTTGTGCCTTCGCCCGGCCATTTCGACGAGCTTCCGCGTAGGAGCTGTCGAGAGCGCCGCGATTCGAATCGTTCATCTGGGATTGCCTGACAGTGCTACCTGCCTGGATACAAAGTTGTTATGGGACCGATTGCCGCGAGCTGATATCAACGTATATCCTTTCAGCAGCTGATTCAAAAATATCGGATAAAGATTACACCAATATTGCAGGAATATTACAAAGATTGGCCTGCTCGCTCGCTGGGGCCTAGGGCATCGAGTCGTAGGTAGGGCATACCGTCGTCGTTCATTCGTTCGATTTAAGGCCGCGACCGCGCCCACGACGCTTCGCGCAGCGATGAGGGCCCGGTCGCGCGTTGAAAACCCCGGATCGACGGCGGCGAAAGCCAATTTATTGATGGTATAGGGAACTAGTGGCCTTGTTTTCGACGATAGTGTCGCTCCGTCAGCCCCAAGCTTTCGGCCATGTGAACTAACTCAACGAGAGATTCAGCTCGCATCTTCTGCATGACTCTGGCTCGCTGGATTTTAACAGTGACTTCGCTCGTCCCTAACTCACCGGCTACTTGCTTGTTCAAGAAACCCCGAATTACCCAGCTCATAACCTCTCGTTCCCGTTGCGTCAATGTATCATACCGGCTCCGAAGCTCGGCGATTCTAGACTCATGTTTTCTCGTTGCCGCATCCCGTTCGATCGCTTGATAAATCGCCTCGAGTAAGTCCCGTTCGTTAAAAGGCTTGGTCAGGAATTCGATGGCTCCTGCCTTGATAGCTTGGACGGTCATCGGAATATCGCCGTGCGCGGTGATAAAGATAATCGGAATCTGATAGTCGACAGCTGCCAGTTGGTTTTGCAGAGACAGACCGCTTTGACCGGGTAGACGGACGTCCAGGACCAGACATGACGGTCCGTCCGGCCGGCGCTGGGCAAGAAACTCCTGAGCGGAAGAAAATGTTTGGACCTGCAGTCCCACTGACCGGATCAAGCTGCTGAGCGCCTCGCGAACTGAGATATCATCGTCTACAACCAGCACCACCGGATCAGCCGGTTTCTCGGTCGACTT
>JAFAVN010000312.1 GCA_019242435.1 Verrucomicrobiota bacterium
CAGTTTCCCGAACTAAACAGCAAACCCAAAATCCGAATTTGATATCCGCAGGTTGCACCGATTACGCAGATCAGAAGAGGTTTCCCTCACCGATTAACGGCCAATCTTCCAGTGGGCAGAGCCTTAACCCATGTTCGGTTGTAGCCATTAAATCTGTGTAACCTGCGTAATTTTGCCCCGGAGAATTCGGGGCTGCGGATCTTTCCATTTCCGGAATCAGGGGTAAAAAAAATGGCCTCCCATTGGGAGGCCAGCTTTTTCGAGGTTCAAGGTTCCGAGTTCCGGGTCCCGGGTTTCGAGTTCCTAGTTCCAAGGTCGAGTGTTAAAGCTCAAAATTCTGATTCGGCCGTCGGGCCGCCGAGCCGCAGCGTTGCGGCAGACGTAACGAAGTCTAAGCATTTGCGAGCGATCCAGGGCCGGACAGCGCGTTCTCAAGCTCTGGTTTCACGGAGCTGTTCCGCCTGACAACTTTCGGCGAGTGCAACACATCGCCGCTCCGCCATACCAACAAGTTGCCGAGAAATAAATAATCAATTTCCGCGCTGAGAAACGTTTCGATCGCCTGGTGCGGCGATTCGACCATCGTCCCTCCGTTGGCTGGGAAGCTCGCACTGAGCAACAGCTCTCGTCCGGTCTTTTTACCCACTTCCTTGAGTAAACAATGAAAGTCCGGGTTTTGCTCCTTACTAACTGTTTGGAAGCGGATTTTTCCTTGAGAATCAATCAGCCCCGATAACAGGTTCCACAACGGCTTCCTAACGGGCACTGTGATATTCATGTATGGCAACTGGATCCCCGCCGGTAGATCGGCCCAGAGGTGAGCTTGCTCCGCAGAAACTACCGCCCCTACGGACACAAAAGCTTCCAGCCCACTCCCTACTTTTCCCAGCCACTGCTGAACTCGCGGCGATCTGGGAATTGCTAATATATTTCGGTGACCGAGGGCAAAGGGACCGAACTCCATGCGGCCGCGATACCAAACGATGGTCTTCCCCTCCGTTAATAATCGAGCAGCTTCGCTACAGCAGTGATCAAGATTTTGGAGCGGGGTAGACTTCAGCCTGGTGCCGAACTCTTTGCAGGCCGCTGTCATATCTTCACTCGAGTACCCAGGACCATAAAAAGGAATCTGGCTTCCGATCTTCTTTATCTCTCGGTGTCTTCGCGCACAAAGCAGGGCCGCTCCCAAGGCTGCTCCATCGTTACCCGGAGCCGGTGCAACGAACACATCGTCAAAAATTGCCGATTGCATGAGGTCGCCGTTGACCTGGTAATTCAGCGCCACATCACCAGCAAGCGCAATTCGCGGCAGGCCGGTAACCGTTCGGATGTGCTCACAGACATGCAACACGACTCTTAATACGCACTCCTGCAAACCCGCCGCGATATCTTTATGGGTCTGACTCAATTCTTCATCGCCGTTTCTGGCCGGCCCAAGCTTGTCCGAAAGATATTGTCGCGTGGCCAGGTAAAACTCTCGTTCCTCGCGCGTTTTGTTCCGCCATAATGGGGCGATTAGGACTGTCCCGCCACGTCCCAACTGTATCGCTTTATCGAAAAACGTTCGGAAACGATGGGGATTGCCTTCACGGCTCAAACGGATTATCCGGTCCTGGTCACCGCGGAAATCCAATCCCAAATGCATTGCCACCAAGCCGAAAAAAATCCCAATCGAATTAGCGGCAAAGACCTCTTGGATCTCTTTCAATTCTCCTCCCCGAGCGTGATAAACGGTAAGGCTCGGCCCATCACTCACACCATCCGCAACCAGAACTGCGCATTCCTCCCAACCGGACAAGAAATAAGCGCTAGCGCCATGGGCCAAATGATGCGGCACTTGTTCGAGCCGATCCTCCCGGAAATTCGGCAGATAACGCCGGACTTCTTGCAGGAGCGCCTCTTTCGAAAGCACTGTTCGATACAGTTCTGCCGTGTTCTCCGCCTCCAGATAAAGCTCTTCGTACTCCGAGTGGTCGTACGCATGAACTAAAAGGTCGATATCGTCGGAATCGAATGCTTTTTCCGACAGGCAATACTGCATCGCTTGAACTGGAAAATCGCCGCTATGCCGGAAGTGATTGAAACTTTCTTCTTTGGCCGCAGCCACTGGTTTCCCGTCCACAACCAATGCGGCCGCAGAATCGTGGCCTGGTGAAATCGTATATTCGCGTTCGCCCAGCCCTGGCCAAAGACGGCGCTTGAAATTAACGATCCTGCTGAGACCACTGATTCCGACAATTCGCATAGCTTTTTTCGACGCTCCAGCCAGGTGCGCCATTCATTTTACCTATAGGTTAAAGTATTTTTTTGAGGAAGAGCCGTGAACGCTCGCATTGGCTCCCAGAGCCGTGAATGCCGGCAATGCCGTGACTCCCCGTTTATCCGCAACAACGTCCGACAACGTTCTCAATGGATGCGCGGCGATACAACTTTGTCCGGGAGGGACTGAATGACCGTAGCCAGGCACGTAGTACCTGAGATAGTGACAATGAGGAATCTGTCCCGTTAGGGTACAGTATGAAAAGGAATTACCCCTGAGCGACCAAGCCTGATACGCGTTGTCTCATGAATGCCAATGTGTTTGAGGATTCACTACCCTGCTCTACAGGAGGGATTCCCCATGGCTGCCTCTCCAGGCATTTCGTGCCAGGCTACTATCAGCCAGTCCCTCCGGGACAGCGCAGTCGCCCACAACTTCAAAGCCTCGAATTTTTGAACCTTGAACCTCTAACGCCGCCGCCTCAGAAGCTGATAAACCTCGGCCTGACGTAGATTACGTCGCCCCGATTCACATACATCACCTTCGTCGGGACACCGTGGAGCACCGGAGTCAAATCAATAATCTGGGTGTGTTGCACCCCGCCCACCTGCCGAATCACCGATATATGTTTAGGGTCCCCGTAGACACTGAAACCGCCGGCTTCCATGATCGCTTCTAATACCGTGGCCGGACGTTCAAAGACGATCTTCCCGGGCTTTTGCACTTCGCCGGAAACAACTACCGGTATAGCGATGTTCTCTAAAGTGACAACGACATCACTGTTTTGCAGCTGGGCTTTGTACAGCTGGGTAAGTTCCGCTTGCAGTTGCCCGGTAGTTTTTCCAGCCGCGGCAACCGCCCCAACCAACGGCAAGCTCACCCTTCCGTCAGGCTCGATCTTCTGAGACTGATTAAGCTCTGGCGCCGTTGTAAAGGATACTCTGATCGTGTCTCCTGGAGCCAGAAGGCCTGGCTGCTGGCCGCTGGCGGTCGGTAGCGTTTCTCCATGATACGACTGGCACCCAGCAGAAAAAAACGCGAACAGAGCTAAGGCACAAATCGACGCTAAGAGTTCCCAACTAAAGCGGTTTTTTCCGGGGGAACGACCGAGCGAACCTTGGCACGCTGCCGCTTTTGGCGAGGGCCTATGCACTCCCACTTCTCCCATATGACAATTAGCCCCAGTTGACTTCCAGCTGGGACCCGCTGCTATTAATCCTATCAGATAACCTCGTTTCAACTCCGTAATTAAATTAAGTTACTTTTTTCCTCTGCCCCGGTAACAACAATTGTTGTTGTACCACTATTTACAGTAAATCAAATCTACTCTTACAAGCTTTCTTTGAGAAAAACCTCACATGGCTGCTCAGAATTGATATTTCACACTGATTCCAACAAGATTTTGCTTATAGCTGGTCCCCGGGCCACTCCCATCCCGCTTGACGTACCGGTAATTGATGCCGAAACTGATGTGCCGGCTCAAGAAATAGGTCGAATCCAGACTCGCGCCGTACTGGGTGTATCTCCCAGGCAATGTACCGGTAATCACATCTCCAAAGTCGAGGAAAGGCGATGCGGAAATAGT
>JAFAVN010000478.1 GCA_019242435.1 Verrucomicrobiota bacterium
CCCGAGACGAAAGGTCGACATCGGTCCAGCCGGTAAATCGATTTTCCTCATTCCAGACGCTTTGGCCGTGACGAAGTAGGACCAGGTTTTTCATCGCTTCGTTTCTTGTAGGGTCACAGTAACTAAGCCGGTCTGCGACGAAGATCCATTCACTAACTGACAAACCCTGCCCTTTTTTTGCGCTTTAATCAGCCCGCGCATGGTAAAGATTCAGGTATACTTTGGACGATTCCCGGCAACAATGTTGAGATAGGGAGAGATTTCCCAGCTAGGAAAGGCCCTAATACAAGGTGCAATGAGACCGATAGGAGTAGAGTCTTTATCAGCATTACCAGATGTTGCTCATCTTTCCATTTCGATCGCCCGGCATTTGATGGAGTCCGGCGCCAGCGCCACTCTAATTCACGAAGAAGCCTCGGCCGCTGCTCGCGCCCTTGGTTGTGGTTCCGTAGAAATTTATTGTCAACATGCCGCTATTATCGTGACGCTGCAGCGTGATCACTCTTTTTCAGTCCAAATGGGAAAGGTTGGTGAGCATGGTGTTAATTTTCGCCGACTGGAAGCAATCAGAGGAATCGTACGTAGGATTCAAAGTAGTGAGCTGAATTGCGCAGCGGCACAGACTTTATTGGATAACATTCAGCACACGACGCCATCCTATTCTGCCTGGGTAGTCTGTTTGTGTACTGGTCTCGCTTGCAGTGCTTTCGGACGCCTCCTGGGAATGG
The DNA here is from genome assembly GCA_019242435.1 of Verrucomicrobiota bacterium. Taxonomy (GTDB): domain Bacteria; phylum Verrucomicrobiota; class Verrucomicrobiia; order Chthoniobacterales; family JAFAMB01; genus JAFAVN01. The sequence goes on from JAFAVN010000478.1 coordinate 729, forward strand.
ACTGGGTTTCTTTCTTTCCCGTGTTAATTGGCTCGGCAGTCGGTCAATGGATACGATACGCCTTATCGGTCAGGAAGCAGAACGTTTTCATCACCTGCGGCCTGGTTAGTTTTGTGTCTGCCTTCCTGGCAGGACTCGGAGCGCGGCTCCTTGGATCTTCGCATCCAGAGATATCGACCGCAGCCGCCGTTCTCCTGCTGGTTCCCGGTGTCCCGGTGTTAAACACGCAGACCGACGTGATTGAAGGGAAACCGAACTTGGCTGCTGCCAGAGGTCTACGGGTTTTCTACCTCTTGCTGTTTATGACCTTGGGTCTAATTGCCGCACAACGTCTAGCTTTGCCGGGAGTATGAACAGTTTTTGGCTCTATCTGATTCATCAGGCGTTATTCGGCGGAATCGCAGCTGCCGGATTTGGCGTCCTGTTCAACTGTCCTCCAGCGATGCTGGTAGAGTGTTTCGCCTCGGGCGCGGTCGCTCTGGCGGTGCGTACCAGCACCCAAAGCGCCGGTTTAAGTTTGCCGGAAGCCGCCTTTTTTGCAGCGCTGACGGTGGCAGTGATAGAACGCGTCCTACAGCATTACCAGTCGAAGCGCGGATCGATTCTGGCGGTAGTCGGGTGTATCCCTATGGTGCCGGGAAGCCTCGCCGCTGACGGCCTGACGAACCTTTTCTTAATGCTGAATGCCCGCGAGGGCGAGGACGTGGTGGCGGCAGCACATGGAATGAAAAATCTTCTGATGGTTGCTATCACATTGGCGGCGATAGGCACTGCCTTGGCTATACCGCGCCTAATTTACCCGAGAGCAGGCCGAGACCAAGTAGCCACCGAATAAACGTCATCCTGGACGCTGGCGTCCAGTTACACCGGGTTCGGTGTCCGCCATGAAGTTGCAATTCCGCGTACGTACTGCGCCCGCTCGAATGCCTCCGGGTCGGGACATTTAGCTTGACTCATACTGCCTTTCAATTGTTCGACCGAGTCATACTCATGCTTTTCTAACGACTCAGCTAACTCCTTTTCAATCGCGGAGATGTAATCGATCCCACGTCGCAACAGGACCGAACACAGCATCGTCACGTCGGCACCGGCCATCAGCATTTTAACAACATCCCTAGCGCTGTGGATACCACTGGTTGCAGCCAAGTCCGCATTCACCCGATCGTACAACAGCGCCACCCATCGAAGCGGTAAGCGCATCGCCATCGGCGTGCTCAGAAGAATATTTGACTTGATCTCGAGCAACTCCAAATCGATATCCGGTTGATAAAATCGATTGAAAAGGACCAGACCGTCCGCCCCCTTTTCCGCCAACTGTTTCGCCATGTTGCCAAAATTGCTGAAAAAAGGACTAACTTTCACTGCCACCGGAATGCTTATGGTCGCTTTTACCTGGCTCACAATCTCAAGGTATCTCCGTTCGACCTCGGCCCCCGAAAGCTCCATGTCCGTCGGAATCCAATAGATATTCAGTTCCAAAGCGTCGGCTCCGGCATCCTGAATCCTTTGAGCATAATCTGTCCAGCCGCCCAGGGTGGAACCGTTCAAGCTGGCGATGACCGGAATCGAGACGGCCGACTTTGCCTGAATAATCTCGTCCAGATAGCTTTCTGGTCCCACCATGAGCTCGTGCACCTCCGGAAAATAAGTCAGGGCCTCCGGATAACTCTCAGTGCCATGAGCGAGATGATGCAGAAACTGGTGACGTTCGAAGGTGATATGCTCCTCGAACAAGGAATGCATGACCACGGCTGAAGCGCCGGCATCTTCCATGCGCTTGATGCCATCCACACTCTCGCTCAGAGGCGAAGCCGACGGGACCAGTGGAGTCCTCAGTCTCATCCCCAAATAGGTAGTTTTTAAATTCATAATATTTACCGGTTAGCAGTTAGTAGCTCGCAATCTGCGGTTCAGGACGTTGTTGCTGTCTCCTTCACGGCATCATGTGCGAGGCTTCATCGCTTCTTGCAGAACTTATTCCCGTAGCCCAGCCTGGCTTTACGTCGCTTGGCCAAACCTTTGTGGATATTGCCCGAAACGTTTTTGAGAAGTGATTGGTGACTCGTGATTGTGATTGGTGGGACGGCGGAAAAAAGTTCGAATATCGAATTTACAGTAGTGTCCTACCGCGAAGCGGTAAGAGAATGATAGCCCTGGCCTATGATGTATAGCCGCTTCGCGGAAAAATCCGACAGACTTTCAGTCCTAAGGGCCTGCGTTAGAGCAAAGAAATAAACCGGCAAGAACGGACCTGGCCACGATCGCTTAGCGTTTCCGGTAACCTACTATTCTAAATTCGGTATTCGGACTTCGAACTTCCTCCCGCCGTTCTACCAATCACTTTCTCACCTCAACTTCAACTCCGCCCTGATCAACTCGTTG
>JAFAVN010000517.1 GCA_019242435.1 Verrucomicrobiota bacterium
GGCACGGCAACAATTGTGGCAGAAACCCGCAGAGCTCGAGGATGCTCAGGGGTAGCTTCCGGGAGCCGCCTGCTTGCTGCCCCTCGAGATTGTAACCTACAAAGCGGCTCCCCTCCAGGGGGTGGGCGGCTCACCGCCCGAGGACTCTATTCTCCGCTCAATCCAGCCACTGCTTGATCAATGTCCGCGCCGCTCGCCAAAGTTCCGGAGCACCGTCGCTCATCGGCTGATTCTTCGCTAACGCTTGTTCTTGCCGGATCCCGTGTTCTTTCCAGCCACGCCCTTGGTTAAAGGCGTTGTGGAGAATTGGCATCAATCGGTCTAGCGCAAAGGCAAACTTCGCTTCCGCTGTTTGCCGGTCTTCGAACTCGCGCCACAGGTTCATGAATTCTTGAGCCTGTTCTTCCGGCAATAAGCCAAAGACCCGCTGGGCTGCCGCTCGTTCTTTAGCCTCTTTGGCGGCATTGCCGGCGTCATCGTAAATGAAGGTGTCGCCGGCATCGATCTCGACGAGATCATGTACCAAGACCAGGCGGATCACCCTGTTTGCATCGATCTTCTCCTTTGAATATTCGGCCAGGACCATCGCTGCTACGGCTAAATGCCAGCTGTGCTCGGCCGTGTTCTCGTTTCGATCGAGTCCGATCAGATAACTCCTTCGGAACACCTGTTTCAGGCGATCTACTTCCAGTAAAAACTCGAGCTGACACCGCAGCCGGGTTGACACCGCGTCCCCAAGCTCGTTCCAGATCTCCATGGCTGCAGAAAAACATTCCCGCTGGGCATTAGCAACAGAGCGGTTACGTTTAAGTCTTGGACGCGATCCTAGCAGGGCTAGCATTCCCCTCCCTGAACTCCACTCCTGAACTTCTTCCAAAACCCCTTGCCCCTGGTTCTCACATTAGGTAAACAGGTAACAATTTCTCACTGACATGTCGGCTCGCGGCCCTGCGATCATTCGAAACTTTAACCGTTTCGACGTCCTGCACACGATCCGGCTTCACGACAATCAAATCTCGCGCTCCGAACTGGCCGAGGTTACCGGGCTGAGCCAGGCCACCATCTCCAGCATCGTTAGCCATCTGATCGAAGAAGGAGCACTCATCGAGGAGGGATCGCTGACGCCGGCGATCCGCGGCCGTGGCAGACCACTGGTCTCGTTACGACTGGCACCCGACTATATGTATGTCGCCGGCGTGAAAATCGCCACGCATCAAATCGTGGTCTCCCTGACCGATTTTACCGGCCACATTCTCACGTCGGAAAACATCTCCTGCGAACCACTCGAGTTGACTGCTTCTCGATTGGCTGCCTTCGTAGCCAAGGCCGTTCGAGGCTGCGTTAAAAAAGCGCATATTGATCTGACCCAGGTCAGCGGCGTGGGTGTAGGCGTTCCCGGCTTTGTCGATTGCTCTTCCGGCACGGTTTATTGGAGCCCCGTATTTCAAACCAGAAATATCGAGTTCGCTAAATTGTTAAGGCCGAAGTTCGCTGCGCCTATCTTCGTTGAGAATGACGCTAATCTTGTGACCCTGGCCGAACATTGGTTTGGTCTGGCGAAGGGATTGAAGCACGTGATCGTCATCACGATTGAGCATGGCACCGGCAGCGGCCTAATCATTAACGGCAGCCTTTTCCGGGGAGCTCGCGGAATCGGGGCCGAATTTGGCCATACCAAACTGGTGTTTGACGGCCCGCCTTGCCAGTGCGGCCAATCCGGATGCATGGAAACCCACACGGCGGGCTTTGCTATCTTGCGAGAAGCGCAGGCTCTCGGCTTTCCGATTCCCAGTAAGAAGCTCGATTACCATGCCCGGCTCGGCTTGCTGCAGCAGGTGGTCGAGAGAGCGGAGAACGGCGACCAGGGGTACCGGGAAATCTTTCAAAAAATGGGGCAATATCTCGGTCTGGGAATCGCAAATCTGGTCAACCTGATTAACCCCGAACGGGTAGTGATATGTGAAGGGGCGGTTACTTGCTCGCATCTTTATGGGGACGCCATGCGGTCGACCATCCGCGAAATGGTGATCGCTCCCCTAAAGGATAATTTTGATCTCCTGATTCATCATTGGGGCGATGAAGTCTGGGCGCGAGGAGCCGCCAGCCTGGTTCTGCAGGAGCTGGATCAACGGGGCAGTCTTCCGATGGGTTTTCCGGCCAGAAAAGCCGCCAAAAGAAGAAGAAGATCGCGCGCATCCTGAATATCTTACACTCTCGCATAGGAGGCCTGCAGGACGTTGGCTCGAGTAGGGATATTCAGGATGACAAATGACAGCTGACAGATAGCCGACCGGCCCGCGTTCGCCGAGACGGAAACGTCGCCAACGGGCCTCTCGGAATTTGTCATCGGTCATTTGTCATCCCGGAGCGATCGCAGGTACCTTGACGGCTTCCGCCTGCCGGGAACGGACAGTACCCCCTGATCGCTCCAGGTTGACGCTGGACGGTTAACGGTTATCAGTTTTGCCGTTGTTGAGTTCCGAACCGCAAATCAATCCTTCCATCGACTATAGCGTCGTCATTCCCTTTTATAATGAGGAGACGAACGTCAAACCGGTCTTGGAAGAGCTGCGGCCCGTTTTGGAGAAAGAAGCGGGTCGGTTCGAAATCGTACTGGTAAACGACGGTAGCAGCGACGGCACGCTCGATCAGCTCAAAGCTTGTATTCGGGATTGGTCGACTGCCCGGATTATCGATCTGGTTCAGAATTCCGGGCAAGGAGCCGCTTTAATGGTTGGGATCAAGAATTGTCGAGGCAAAAAGATCATTTTGCTCGACGGCGACGGTCAGAATGATCCCGGTGATATCCCGAAAGCCTTGCAATTACTAGCCCGGTTCGACTTTGTGGTCGGGCACCGGGTCAATCGGCATGATGATTTGAAGCGCAGATTGATGTCCCAGTTTGCAAACTTTGTTCGGCGCGTTTTCACTAATGACGGCGTATCCGACACCGGATGTGGCTTGAAAGGTTTTGATCGGCAAGTGATCGACGCCTTTATTCCAATCCAGACCCTTTACTCGTTTATGCCCGCCCTGGCAAAAGCAGCCGGGTTCACGATCGCGGAGTTCCCGGTTAATCATCGCCCCCGGCGGTCCGGTATTGCTAAGTACAATCTGCGGGTTTTTCTTTGGCGCCCGGCGCTCGATCTTTTAGGCGTCTGCTGGTTTTCTCGCCGCCGATCCCGTCGAGTTCAAGCCCGACAGATAGGGGCTGAATCGGTAGGGGCAAACAGGTAGGGACGCAAGGCGGGTAATTACCAGTGAAGCGGGCTCAGCGCCGGTACGGCGAAGCTCCCTTAATGCCCAGAGCCCTTGCCCAAGATAATTGCCGTCCTTGTCCCCGGCGACTCTATGCCGATGCGCCGCCGAGCCGTTGGCCCTGGTATCAGCGCCGCCCTGCCCTACTTGGCGATCACCACAAACTTCTTGTTTTCATTATCAGACACTTCCTTCAATCTTTTCAACTGATCCCCTTTCCACCTTTGATCTCGCATGAAGGCCGCGGCTGAATCTTGGGGCAAAAGAAAATATCGGGCATCGTCGGGGATATCGGACAACGAATGGAAATACCTGGCTCCCGGCTCCAGGTAATACCAGAACGGGCGGTATTGATCTTCTTGCACCCACAGAACTATGCCGGAGGGAACAGCCCGACGGATCTCCGCTGCCACTTCTCGCGGCCCGTCACGGGTCAACGCATTTACGCGAGGAACGATGGCAGAGGCGTAAGTCATCATGGCGATAACGAAAACCATAGCCGTGGTGAGCGCTTGTCTCGTGGCTTCGAGAGCGAGCGGCAACGAGCGTCCGGCCGAATCCGTCAGGGCAGACGCGTTGCCGGTCAAGAAACGAGTCGGAGCGCCCGGAAGAGAACGGGGATACCGCCAGAGGACCCAACCGTATAGCGCGATGGCCAGACCTATGACCCAAGCAATCAGCGAGGCTGGACTGAAACCGGCAACAAAAGGAATGGCCAACACAACCACCGAGGCTACACCCAGCAGCAAAGCGTTAAACCAGTGCCAAATCCTGAGGCTGAGGGTGATAACCGGGACGTCCTCGTATTCAACGAAGAGCTGAGCCAGGAGTAAGCAAGGCACCACAAAAAGCGGGTAGATGTAACGGGGCGAACCGTTGGGTAATACACACATCACGAGACAAGTGATCACCATACCTAGCCGGGCGCCCTTAAACAGGGCTCGGGACCGGGGCGCGGCGACCCGCTCTTTCTTAACCCACAAAAGCAAAAGCAACGGCGTCCAGGGCAAGAAATTCTTAAGTGTCTGCGGAAAGTTCAGAAGCCAATTCTGGAGCCGGAACGCCTCAGTCTCAGAAGCTCGCGAGGTAATTTGCCGGATCCAAAACTGCCAAACTGACAGGGGACCATGCTGCCCGACCGCCAGAGAACAGGGTACGGCCCAGGCACTGAATATCGCAACCATCAGCGCCAAGGCGAACCAGTGCGACGGCTGGAGTAGAATCCGTAACTCCTTCGCGTAAACCAGCACCGGAATAAGGATACCATAGAAAAAAATCAGATGAGTAGGCCCCTTGGTCAGCAACCCCAGCGCCAAAAAGATCGCTGGCCAAAACCAGAGCCGCCAACCCGTTCGTCCGGCCAGCCAGCTCCATAACCAGATAACCAGGGCGATCCCGGTTAGCGCAATATAGACTGACTCCAGCTCGGCCAGACGGCCGCTCTCGACGATTGCCAGATTGGTTAGGAAAAAGACGGCGGCAATAAATCCACCCTGTAAACCCAGCCAACGCCCTCCAAAGATCAGCATTGCCAAGGCCAAGGCCAGTGTCGCCAAAGCTGACGGCAACCGGACTGCCCATTCTGATCTCCCACCGCTCAGCTCGAATCCGGCAGCGATGAGCCAATTCAACAAAGGCGGTTTCCGCAGATACGGCACACTGCCCACCCGAGGAACAATCCAGTCACCGGAAGCAGCCATGTGCACTGCGGGTAAAGCCCGGCGTGGTTCTTCATGTTTCAATTCTAGCGAACCGAGGCCCGGAAGATAAATACCGGCCCAGATGAGAGCGATCACTACTAGAACGGCTGGGCGGTCATTTGTCATTTGTCATAGACGGCGAGTTTCCGGCGAGCCTCTCCCGGCACCAGAACGCATAGAAACGCCGGATGGTACGGCCATCCTCCCTGGT
>JAFAVN010000080.1 GCA_019242435.1 Verrucomicrobiota bacterium
CAGAAGGGCCTCATGCTGCCGCCCGGGCTCGGTTTCAATGCAGTTAGCCTGAGGGCATTGGATGCCGCCCGAAGCGCCCGGTTTCCGCGGCTTTTTTGGTCGTGGCAAGAGATGGCTGAACCGAACAAAAACGGCTTTTTCCCGTACACGCCCGCCACCAATCTATTATACGGTCTGCGAGAAGCTATCTCGATGCTGGTCGATGAAGAGGGACTCGATCGAGCATTCGAGCGTCATCGGCGGCACGGCGAAGCCACCAGAGCAGCAGTGACTGCTTGGGGTCTAGAGCTAGTGTGCGCTAACCCTAATGAATATAGCAACTCACTGACAGCGGCCTTTCTCCCGTCCGGATTCGACGAAGCCGAATTCCGAGAACTGGTTCTCGATGAATTTGATCTATCGCTCGGCTCCGGCCTAGGAAAGCTGAAGGGTAAGGCCTTCAGAATCGGGCACCTGGGAGATTTTAACGATCTGATGCTTTGCGGGACGCTGTGCGGCGTGGAGATGGGACTCAGCCTGTTTGGTGTTCCGTTCAGAAAGAGCGGGGTGGCTGCGGCAATGGAAAGGCTATCTGGTAAGAATGCAAGAGCCAGGAGTCGGGATTGAGGAGGTTTCGGGCACTAGTTCCGGGAGCAGTGGCTTCCGGGCGTGGGTTGGTATCCGGTAACCAGTAATCAGTAAAACCGATCGGTGCTTTTCAGCCAGCGACGGAAATCCAGACGGCCTCTGTTTCAAATGATTACTGGCTTTGTGATTACTTTCAAAGCGGCACCTGTTGGGTTTCCGGTCGTTCGGTTCGTTTGGGCTGATTGGAGTCAAGGAAGCCCAATGCATGAGGCGGAGCGATCACGTGAACGCCGGCTTTGATTTGTTCTTCCCTGATCTGCTCGTGCAATCGGTGCATCTTTGTCCAGTGGACCTTTGGCTTATAATGATGCTCAGCATGGTAGCCGTTATTGAACCAGATGGCGTTGTATAACCTTCCATAGCTGCTCACCCCCCAGGCGATCGGTTCATCCGGGTTGCCTCCGTAATGGCGGTAGTAGCCGTTGAGGTACGAAAGGCAATGCCCGAAATAATAAAACGGCGCGTAGAACACGATGAATTTCCAATTGAGGATCCCAACGATCACCATGACGCTGAGCCAGGATGCGATTTCGATTACGCCGAAGTACGCGTTAAACGGTTTCCGTCTTTTGATCTCGCTGAAAATTTGTTTTGGGTCATCCCGAAAGAAGCTCAAAAAGACGTAGCTCCACGGGTTTTCGGGCTCATCGTCATGTCCGTGGCGATAGATTGAAATTGGGTCTACGGTGTCTCCATTTTCGGCGGGGCGGTCACTGTTGCCCTGATGGTGCTTGTGGTGCACCAGATCATAAAATTGTTGTGAGAACCCCATGGTCACCGACAACAACCAGCTGAAGGCATAGTTTAGCGGCTTCCATCTGAAGTAGGGATTATGGATGAAGTTGTGTGAGATTCCATTGATATTCCAAGAGATGCTGACGGAATAAATCAATCCCAAGATCAACATGATCCACAGAGGGGTATGCGGAAATAAGAGAAAGAGGGCTGCCAGGTAACCCGCGTGCGCGATAGCACAAATTACCGGAATCGCGTCAAATTTGCTGTGCGCCAGAATCTTCATATAGCCGTTGACAGGCTAGATATAAACGAGAAGACTTGCAACTGCTTCCGCGTCGGAAGCTCCGTTACTATCAAATGCCTTCTCTTATACTCGAACCGGATCGTCTTGCTCTCAAGCCTGAGCCGATTCCCGCAAAGAAAAATCCCTGGTATCTAAATCCGTACCTGCACGTCGGCTTGACTGTACTGCTCTCCGCGATCGCGCAGATCCTTTTTAAAGTGGGGAGTGATCAGACTCCTGGCGGTTCGCTGCTGGGATTTGCCAGCCTTAAGTCCGGCGTGATCTGGCTGGGTATTGGTTGCATGATCGGCAGCCTTTTGGTTTGGCTACAAGCGCTGCGATCATTGCCGTTGATTATTGCCTTCAATCTCGCCGCTGCCACCCAAGTGGTCGTTCCTCTCGGATGTTGGCTGTTTTTGGGTGAAGAGGTGTCGGTCCTGCGCTGGATAGGCGTTTTCGTGGTGACGGTGGGCGTTATCATCATCGCTAAGCCGCTGGCGAAACTGGAGGAGAGGTTATGACACTGTTCTTTTTTTTACTTCTGATGGCATCGACCAGTAGCTCGGTCGCTGGACAAGTCTGTTTCAAACGAGCGATGTCGGACGTCATGCCGGAGAAGCCACGCGATCGCGCCTTTTGGATCGGTGCCGGCTTGATTGGGGCGACGGCCGGATTCTTCTTTTGGTTGGCTATCCTGCCACATTTTCCGCTCAGCTATATCTATCCGATCGAGGCGATCGATCGCATCATGTTGGCGGTGGCGGCATCTGTGTTCTTACAAGAGCGACTGACTCCGCGCCTGTTGCTGGGGATCGGCGTGATTACCGGTGGCACGGTGCTGGTATCGGTGACCTGATCGATTTGTCCCTCCGGCGCAGGACACTCGTGTCTGCCGCCGCATTGCTGATAAGAGCGCACCTTTTCGAGTGTTAATTCGACCAGCCGAACTGGTCCAAAATCGGTTTCCAACGGCTGTCGTCGGCGCTTAGCGGGGGGAGCCATTCTTCAACCAGGTCGCGAGTCCACCAATCGCCGTTCGGATTTCCCGGCGGTACAAACTTGTACTGGTAAAGCATTGCCCGGACGTATCGGGGCGGATGATCCGGAAACGGGTTAGAACGGAGGAGAGATAGTGCGACTGGATCGTTGTGGAGCAGCTTCCAGACAAGGTGCAGAGTCCAGGGGTACTCATTAAAGTTGCCCATCGAAGCGAACCACATTTGCCAGTCCAGGTGGGGCTGATAAGGAGCGATCTGGATTGGCATTTCGTGAACATCAACCGGCAAGGCTTGGTAGAGATAATCTTTCCACTCGACCGCGCCGTAGGGCGTATCGGAATCTGTTCCTTGAAAAACAACGTTCAGCCGTTCCCGGCCCACGGTTCCAAATGCTCCGTAAGTGTTCACTAACTCGAATGGGTCGAATGATGTATTCATTCGTTGGTTTGGAGAGAGCAAGTTAAGGACAGGCGCATAACTGAGAACGGCTACCAGACAAGTCAGGGCGATGGATACGGCCAACCCGGCCTTATTTTTCTTTTGTTTCGCCTTGGCGTGGTCGGCCCAGCGCGTCACGGCGGGCGGCAGGACGCGTGACCAGAACGAGTCGTCGAAGCAAGCCAAGGCTGGAACGATGCTGAGCCAGTTGAGGAAAGATAGATTG
>JAFAVN010000134.1 GCA_019242435.1 Verrucomicrobiota bacterium
ACAACGTCGGTTTTCTACAGGAAGAGGGCAACAGCGCAGGGAATTATCTGCTAACGCTGAACAAACAGCTTGCCGATTTGCGGACAGAGTATCGGCTTCTCGATTCGCTAGACATCGATCAGGTCCTCGAGCAGAGGACTGCCAGGACGGCGACTGACGGTGGGGCCACGAACCGGGCGGATCAGCCCGGCCTACTCCCAGACGCCGGCACACCAGAAACCGGTTATCTCCTGGCTAAACAACAGCTGGAAGTCTACAAAACTCAGCGCGACGCCCTGGCACAGAATCTACGGCCGAAGCACCCCGATCTGATCGAGATCGAACAAAAAATCACGCAGCAGGAAGCTCTGGTGGCGGATTATCGAAAACAAAGCATTGAACGTCTCAAAACCCGGCGAGACTCCGTGAAGTTACAGATCACTAACCTCGAGGCCGCGGTTAAAGAGTGGGATGCGAAGGCCTTGGCGTTGAGCCAGAAGATTGCCCAGTATGATTGGCTTAAATCGAAGATGGATCGGGCGAAAAGCGCGTATGACAAATTGTTGACCAGCCTGCACAATGTCGACGTCAGCCAAAGCATCGATCAGGACATTGTATCAGTCCTCGAGAAAGCTTCCCCAGCCGAACCGGTGCGGCCCGGCGCGGTCAAAACGGCGCTGATCGGGTCCGGGATTGGTTTGCTCCTCGGAATCCTATTCATCGTGTTGGCTGACCAGATCGATGATCGCGTGATCTCCTTAGTCGACTTACAACAAGCCTTTCCGGAGCGTTTACTCGCGCAGATCCCGCGAGAACGCCATCGAGGCAACTTGCCGTTGCTGGTGGAAGATCACGAACGCTTCGGCTTTGCGGAGGCGATGCGTGCCTTGCGCTCATCGTTGCTTTACCTGCCCATCGAAGGAGAACGGCCCAAGACGCTGCTGGTGACGAGCGCAATCCCCAATGAAGGGAAATCAACCGTCGTTTTGAATGTAGCGATTACGATGGCACGTGCCGATGTTCGGGTTCTGCTGATTGATGCGGACTTGCGCCGCGGCGCATTACACACGGCCTTGGGATCCGGAGTTGAGCCCGGTCTCGCCGATTTGCTCACAGACACGGATCAGCCGCTTATCGTCCAAACGCGGATAAAAGGTCTGGATTTCCTGGCTCGTGGACGTGCTGTCCGCAACCCCGGAGAATTTTTCCTGAGCGAACGTTTCAGCGACTTCCTCCGCTCGGTGTACTCAGCTTACGATATGATCATTCTTGATAGCTCCCCGGTGCTCGCTGCCGATGACACCACTAGCCTGGCGCCCAAGATTGACGCAGCGCTTTTCGTTATCCGGTTCGGCTATTCTTCTGCGCGCTCCAGTCGCAAGGCTCTTACATTACTGCGCGACCGCCAGGCCAACGTTATCGGTTTAGTGGGCAACAGCGCGGATATCGGCTCGGAAGAATATTATTATTACCGGTATCCGCAGTACTACTCACCAAAGCTGCCAACATCTTGAACTCCGTTAGCGCAAATGGAGGGCGACACTCGGTCGTCGCATTGGAGGCGGAACCCGCGACGGCGGGCGATCGCCCTCCAAGGCCATTGACAACGATCCGTCCGAGCAAGGGTTGGAGCGTTGTCGATCCCGGTGAGATCTGGAAATTTCGCGACCTGCTCATCGCATTCGCGATCCGCGACATCAAGCTGCGATATCGTCAGACAGTTCTGGGCGTAGCGTGGGTCGTTCTGCAACCGTTGCTGGCTTCTGGTATCCTGGCCTTTGTCTTCGGCACGGTTGCCGGTGTCACCAAACCCGCCAGGAGCTCGGTGTTTATCTTCGTCTTGGCCGGCTTCATTGGATGGTCGCTGTTCAATACCGCTTTTACCCGGGCCGGCCAGTCGCTAATACAACAGTCGGCTTTGATCTCAAAAGTGTTTTTCCCCCGGATTATTCTTCCGGCCTCTTCCGTTATCGGAGCGCTCCTGGACGCAGGCGTCGGATTTGCCCTGTTCGTTTTGCTGGCGTTGTTTTCAGGTTTTCGCTTTGGCTGGCAGATCGTTTCACTGCCGATCTGGCTCGGACTACTGGTGGTTCTTGCATTTGAACTCGGTCTCATCAACGCGGCCCTCTGCGTCCGTTTTCGTGATGTGCAGCACATTAGTCCGGTCTTTGCCCAAATTCTCCTTTACGGAAGCCCCGTTGCTTATCAGGTAGCTGCGGTGCCTGAGAGATGGCGCAGTTTGTTTCTCTTGAATCCGCTGGCTCCGCTGTTTGAGGGCTTACGTTGGAGCCTCTTAGGCGAAGGATATATAAATTTAGCAACCTTTCTGTATCCAGCCCTAGTAGCACTACTTGTGTTCTGGTTTGGCCTTCTGCTGTTTCATCGCTGGGAGCGAGAGTTTGCCGATGTGATTTAAACCCAATAACCGCCGACAACGCCGAACTCAATCTCATCAACTCTCCTAAGTTCCCAGATAGCAAATAGCAGATAGCCAAGCGTGAAGCACCCCTGATCATGATCACTTATTTACTGAATTACTGATTACCGATTAGTGATTACTGACTACCCTCTGCCCCATCACTCCCGATCAACACCCCACCCCCTCCGCACTCCATGACCGACCTCGCCCTTTCTATCCGTGATGTTAGTAAGGCTTACCAGCTTTCGGAAGGCGGGCGGCGCTTCACCACATTGGGCGAAGCTTTCGCGAACCTTTTGCAAAACGGCGTCCAAAAGCGCTCCAACAAACGGTTCTGGGCTTTGCGTGATATCTCACTCGACGTTCGGCGCGGCGAAGTTCTCGGAGTAATTGGAAGAAATGGTGCGGGTAAAACGACCCTGCTCAAAATTCTGAGTCGCGTCACAGAACCGACAACCGGTCAAATTGATGTCTACGGAAGGGTTGCAAGTTTACTCGAGGTTGGCACCGGCTTTCATCCGGAACTGACCGGGAGGGAAAACATCTATTTGAACGGCGCAATTTTGGGGATGGGCCGCAGGGAAATCGAGGCAAAACTGGATTCCATCATCGCTTTTTCGGAAATCGAAGCTTTTCTGGACACGCCGGTGAAGCGCTATAGCAGCGGAATGCAAGTCCGCCTGGCGTTCGCCGTCGCCGCCCATCTAGAGCCTGAAATTCTATTGATTGATGAGGTGCTGGCTGTCGGAGACACGCAGTTTCAAAAAAAATGCCTGGGAAAAATGAGCGAGATTTCCGGAGGACATGGCCGCACAATTCTGTTTGTCAGTCACAACCTGGCGGCGGTACGCGCTCTTTGTTCCCGCGCTATTCTGGTCGATCGCGGTGAATTGATCTGCGATGGATTGGTCGATCAGGTTGTCGCTAACTATCTGGAAAAATTCGGCGGAGAAAGCGGAGAAGTGCATTGGGGAGCGGACGCTGCGCCACGCTCGCAGGAGTTCGGCTTTGTGTTCCGGCGAGCATGGGTGGAGAATCACCATGGCGCGGTGAGTTCCAGCCTCGCTCAGGATCAGCCTTTCTCCATCTGCGTTGAGTATCAGGTTGAACGCCATCTTCCCGGCTTGATTATTGGATTTTTTATGCAAAACAGCCAGGGCGTCGGTATCTGTGGTTCTAACGACGCAAGAGTTTCCCGGGCATCTGACCGGGTGGCAGGGCTCTATATTAGTCGCTGCTGTTTTCCGGCCCGCGTGCTTAATGAGGACGTATACCAGGTGCAGTTCGGTGCAGACACCCCTAGCGGCACCGAACACCTTTCACTGCGGACCCCGTTTTCGCTCAGTTTCTCAGTCGATGATTTGGAAGGGCATGACGGCGGACGATATAAGTTACCCGGCGTTCTACGTCCGGCGCTCGAATGGCATATCCTGTAGAGCGACTGGCCAAACCGCTGCAAGTCCCCGGGTTTCCGAAAACCGTGAATTCGATGGAGAAAAGCATCCG
>JAFAVN010000299.1 GCA_019242435.1 Verrucomicrobiota bacterium
CGGCAGGAAGCCGGATTAACTAGGATGTAACGATTTCGGCGTGCCGGCAGGGCGCGATCAAAAAAGGGTCAGTACGGGCGAGTTGAGAATCTCCAAAGCAGCTCCTCTCCAGCGCACGGGCCTTCTGGCCCGTTCACTTAGCGACAGCTATTCGTTTGCGAATTGCGCGCGGAGTTTCTAGCTTATCGATCAGGGCGACAGCATAATCCTCGGCGGAAATTTCGCTCTTGATCAAGAAATCAAAATTTCTCTTCCAAGACCCGAAGAAAATGGCTGAGCCTCTGCCCAATATCCTTTAATGCCGCCTCAGTCGGCTCATTTTCATTTTCTAATCTGGCACGAAGGGATTCGACCGAGGAAACGACGGAGAGAAGTCCCGGGTGCAATTGCTCGTGCAGATAATTGCGGAATCTTCGACGCTCCTGTTCCTTGCCGACCGATCTGCCTAACTCGAAATCCGGACTGGGATCGCCAAACAGCGGGATCATCAGATAAATCAACCCGTCCTGACGAATGGCCGCGTGTCCATGAATGATAAAACCCTGGTCACGTGACTCGACGGTAATCGGAATCAGTTGCCCCGTTCTTGCCGGGGCCGACGAGTCATCTTGGATTTTGACGAGTCCAGACAGAGTGAATGCTGATCCTTCCTCTTCTTGCATCCCGGTTATCCGCAAAAAAGAACTGTTTCCGAAAATAAATTCGTCCGTGTCAATATTCCCGACCGCTCTAGGCAACCCGAAGGTATCCATTATTCTGCAAGTCTCTATGATTGGCTCGAACATGAAACGGAAGCGGTCAAAGATTCCATTGCGGCGAGGATTTGCAAGAGCACGCCCTGGACGCGGTAACCGAGCGGGAACGCTGACAACGCCGGCGAACGTTCTGAGAGTCGTTCGGTCACGGGCGAGGGGGAGTTGTGGCAGTATCAGAGAAGACTCGGTCAGGTAACTGATCGGCGGATTGGCATTCGCCAGATCCGTGCCAATCCGCGTGCTTTCTCGTCCATTTGCGGTTCTGTTTTTCAAGTAGATCGAAACGCTGCAAACTCGGACTTGGAAATCTCGAAAATAACGAACTCATCCCTAGGCAGGCCTGTGATTTCACTAGCATCTGCGATAACGCCGGAGGCGCTCCAGCCGACCGCGACAGGTTTAGCCTCACGATCAGTTCGGAGGCAAGCCTTGAAATAGTACTCGAACTTTGGGCTTTGGTTGAATGAGGTCATGCTGGCGATATATACTCATATGAACACTATATGCAAGACTCGGTTCAATCAACGTTTTGCCCCCGTTATCCAGAAAAGAGCCTGACCCTTCGTTGGCGTAGCTTGCCCAAATCTCGGATTGGAAAGGAGCCGCTTTGGCGTGTTAAATCGCCTTCTCGTGAGTTAGCAACAGGACCTGTTTAACGAGAAGAAGGCGATAACAGGCGGCTGTCGTTTGGTTTAACTGCCAGAATGTCTAAAAATTTTGCAAATGCTCGTTAAGCCGAAATCCAAACTTCGATTCGCCCGTTGGATTAGAGCAAGAGCTTACCGCTCTCCCGTTATCGCTGCCTGAAACAATGAGCCAAGCTGATCATCAGATACAGATGTGACTCCCTCTCGACCGACGATCTTGACGACCGGAAAAATCTTGCCATCGCGGTCGATTCCACCGGTGGCAGTATCCGAGTCGGCCGCTGTGTCCAGCGCTCGCAATACAACCGTGATAGCCTCTTGCTGATTTAGCGTCCGCAGCGGCGCTTTTCCCCAGGTGTTCTCATAATAGAGAACACTGCGGACGGCGGGGCCGCCCGAACCGCTGGCGGCAAAGTCCGTCGCCTCGAACTGCGCTCCCATGGCATCATAGAAGAAAACCTTTGCCGGATCCGCCGCACCATGGTCATACGTGGCGAACAAGGGAACCACCAGGCCCACCCCCTGTAGAGCCATGCCGAGGTTGTCCCGAAGCATTTTGGATAACGCCCGCACTTTGCCTTCTACACTCATCTCCTGTAGCTGGCTGCGACGATAAAATTGGAAGGAGTGTTCGATCATTCGGGCCATTTCCCAAGCTGCGCCCCATGAGCCTGCGATTGCCATCACGGAGTGCCGATCGATATCGAGAACCTTATCGGCTCGATCGTACATGACGACATTTCCGGCGGTGGCGCGCCGGTCTCCGGCAACGAGAACACCATCGGCAAATTTAAAGGCCAGGATAGTAGTGCCATGCGTCTCAACAACTGGCAGAGCTGCCCTCGAGTCCGCCGGAAGGTAGCCAGCTGATGTTGATGTTCTCAGGAATTGGCGTTGACGGTTCTCAGGCTCTTTCAAGACACCACTTCGCCGCAGCAGGCTGACGAAATTGCCCGGATCAGGGGTACTTGAATCAAATAATTCCATTTTTCTATCGAACAGCAGTACCTTTTGGGGTCGGTAGTCCGCCGGCGTGGTTCGCTTCCCGCCATCCCGGCAGTCTTGGCGTCCTCTGGTGCATGCGGGCACCATATCGAGTTACAAATTGGAAAGCAACCAGCTGCGATTTCCAAGCGCTCGCCCCGGCAACCACCATCAATTGGCCAAGAAGCGATGACTCACAGCGTCCAGGATGGCGCCCTTTCCGGCGCTGGATTCAATGAGTTCGTGAGGAGACGCAACTTTTTACAAGCCACTGAATTTCAGGGATTATGGTATAAACGGCGGCTCTAAAAAGCCCGTCCGCCTCCCACAGGAGACTCAAATTTCCCTCCAGTTTGGGCATCTCAGGCGATCGGGTCGGAACCTTTCTTTGCGTTCGAGATCCGCCGGGGTCGCGGGTTCTTCCCAGGTCAGCCACCGAATCCGGATTGTAACGAAATCGTCACTTGGAGCCCTTAATGGCTGCGGCGAGTGTGCCAGAAGAGATCGGATGATCTCAAACGACCCTCCTTACAACCTTCAAAGACCTCCTTATGAGTAAAGAAGCTGCAGAACATCACACTAAAGCCGCAGAGCATTACGAGCACGCGTCGCGACATCACAAAGAGGCGGCAAAACACCACACCAGCGGCAGCCATGAAAAGGCCGCCCATCATGCGCATGTCGCACACGGGCATCACTTGCACGCCGAGCACCATGCAGAAGAAGCCGCGAAGCATCACGCCGAAGAGCACGGCTCCCAATAGGAATCCACAGCCCCCATTCTTTTTGGATCTGATAATATCGCCTGCGCAATGCGGCTATCAGAACCGCATTGCGACGGGAGCCGAGAAGCGAGTCAGACTTCCCCAGGCGGCTTCGAACCCACCACCTTTTGGCTGGCGAGATATGACAGGATTTTTTTCGAACAGCGAACCACAGCGGAAATCGCTCGTGTTTGTCGCGACTCTGTTACGGTCGATCCGTCCATCTGTAAGTATTTGATTTACAGCGGGTGAATGCGTCCGGCGGGGCTCGAACCCACAACCTTTGGCTCCGGAGGCCAACGCTCTATCCAGTTGAGCTACGGACGCGGCAGGTCGGAAAATAGGGGCGAACGGATTGAAGTTCAAGGTTGGATGTTCAAACCCCCCGGCGCCGTTTTCTGGGATGCCCGGAACTCGGAACCCGGACCGGGTTCATACCGTCACACACTCGCTGACCTGGCGGATAACCCAAAGGTTAGTGGGGATAACCTGCATGATCCAATCCAGGACAGGGGCAAAGACCGGGTGGTTCGGATGACCTAGGTGAGATGGGAGGACCAGGAGGTTGGCGGCGCTCGCCTGAATGAATTCGCACGCGGTAAACCCGGTGTTGCCGCGGACCGAGTGCGTTTCCAAGTTCAAGCTGGATTGGTGACGGTTCTGAGTCCAATCATCAAGTGCATCTTCTACGGACCGAGGTTCATTGCCGAGCGCTTTTTCTTTGGCCTCGGCAAACGTGCTCTGGACGTGCAACAAGGTAAGCTCTTGAGCACCGACTTTCTCGGCGAACGCCGTTGTCCGAAGGAAGGCTTCACGACTCAGCGGTGTAAAGTCCGGGATCGCCACGAAAATTTGTGCGGGCGGCTGAGCATCTTCTCTCGGGTCAACGAAAAGCAAGAGGTCGCAGGGCGCTTCCCGGAGCAGGGTGCGAGCGACATCGCCGGTGAAGTTGCGATGAACCGTTTCGCGCTCCATGGCGCCGGCGATTAACAAGTCGATCCGATGCTGGTTCTGGACCCGGAGAATAGCCTCGGCAGGTTCCCCGCGCTCGAAGTGGATAGGGGATTCGGAAGGAAGTTCAAGAGTATGCAACGCATCCTTCAATCGGCCCAATTTCTCGGGCTCTTCTGCTGCCGCGTGAATGAGGTGCAGGGGACTCTCGAATAGACGACTAATGCGCGCCGCTTCAGCTAAAACGGCGAGGAATCGGGGTGAAAAAGCAGTGGCAACTCCAACTCGGCGATACACGGCCATGCAGGATACGTTACTTCGGGGAAGGCAACAAGAGGCGATGCGACTTCTGGGCGAGTCGGCGTGTCAGGGCATTTTGAACCAGCAGAGTTAATCCGAGCCGGGTCTCAAACGCGTTGCAAATATTTCTGCTGCAAGTACGCGATCCGATATTTGGCGCTGGTGGATTCCCCGGTGGCGCGGGCCATAAGGTCATTAGGAAGGTAACGTTGACCGTGGCGATGGATCTTCTCTCGCAGCCAATCTAATAACGGGCGGTATTCGCCTCTGGTCAGGGCATCATTCAGGCCGGCGATATCGGCGGAAGCGGAGTTCATCAACTGAGCGGCGTTCAAGTTGCCCAGCGAGTAGGTGGGAAAATAGCCAAGCGCGCCGATACTCCAATGGATGTCCTGGAGAACACCAAGCTGGTCATTGGGAACTTTTAAGCCGAACAATTGAAGAAAACGTTCGTTCCAGATCGCCGGCAAGTCCGCGACCGCTACGCTGCCTTCCAAAAGACCAACTTCGATCTCGAATCGAAGAAGAATATGCAGGTCATAGGTGACTTCGTCGGCTTCGACCCGGATAAAGGACGGCCGCACCTGCTGGACTCCCCTGACGATGGTTGAAGGGTCGAACCGTTTGAGATCGGTCAGGAACTGGGCCGCTTCAGGATACCATTTTTCCCAGAAGGCAGCGCTCCGACCGACGTGGTTCTCCCAAAGACGCGATTGGGATTCATGAAGTCCGAGTGAGGCTGCATTACCTAACGGTGTGCCAAAGGCTTCTTTTCGTAAGCCCTGTTCATATAGCGCATGCCCGGTTTCGTGCATGATGCCGTAAAGCGACATCTGAAACAACTTTTCGTCGTATCGAGTGGTGATCCGTTGGTCATCCGGTCCCAATGTTGAGGCGAACGGATGAGTCGTGGTATCGATCCGGCCGGCATCAAAATCGTATCCGAGAGCGGCAGCGATGACCTGATTGAACGACTGCTGTTGAGCTACCGGGTAATGGCCGGCCAGTGGTTCGGTATCGCTGCTTCCGGACGCAATCGCCTGTACGAGATCGACCAGAGCCGATTTGAGGTCGGCAAATACGGGGCGAATGGTGTTTACGGTGGCGCCCGGCTCAAACTGGTCCAGCAGCGCGTCGTATGGCGAAGCTTGGTATCCGAACAGGTCGGCTTTTTGTTTGTTCAGGTCGACCATTTTTTGCAGATGCGACTTGAAGATAGAGAACTCGGAACGTTCGCGCGCTTCTTTCCAAGCTTCGCGGGCGTGCGCAGCCGAACGTTCAAATTCTTCGACGAAAGAAACCGGCAGCTTAGTGGCGCGATCGTAATCACGCCGCCAGTGAAAAAGGTTGGGTGCTTCATCCGATTCCGCGGGGTAACCTTTTTGTTCGGAGGTAGTGATCCATTCGCCTACTTCGGGTGCGGTCGTGAGGATGTGTGCTTTTCCCGCCAGATAACTGAGCTGGTTCGCCCGGTACGAGACGGCCTTCCGCGGAAGGTAAGTCTCCTGATCCCATTCGAGAATGGCCGATGTTGACCTGAGCAGTTGTACTTCCTGAAACCTTTCAACGAGCTTCTGGTAGGGATCCATGACGGACGAAAAATGTCATGCGAAACGGTTGATGGACAGAAAAATCTCAGGCAAAGGCGCGAGGAGTGAAGCAACAAAGAAAAGCCTCACGCAAAGATCCAAAAATAAATCAGAAGAAACTCACGCCCAAGGCGCGAAAAACTAAGAGTCAGAAGAAACTCACGCAAAGACGCAAAGGCGCAAAGATTAAGAGATATTAGGCAAGACGACGGGTTAGATTTGGATCAAAGGTTGCTGACCACTCGGTGGATAGCATTTTTCAGGATTGCCCCGCCGAAATTGATCAACAGGCCTGCTCACGCTCAAGGCGAAAAATTAAGAGTCAGAAGGAACTCACGCAAAGACGCAAAGGCGCAAAGATTAAGAGATATTAGGCAAGACGACGGGTTAGATTTGGATCAAAGGTTGTTGACCACT
>JAFAVN010000322.1 GCA_019242435.1 Verrucomicrobiota bacterium
GGTTGGTTAGGCTGGCGCGGTTGGAACCGCTAGTCTAGTGCGCAAGTCCAAAGACCAACTGAATGCGGTCACCGAGATGGCTATGGCAGTGACAAGCGCGGCTACCCAGGGAACAGCGTTCAGTCCAAACCCGCTCTCGAGGACAATTCCTCCAAGGTAGGCGCCCCCGGCGCTGCCTACATTGAACGCAGCAATATTAAAGGCAGAGGCGAGGTTAGGTGCACCTTTGCTCTTATCCACGACCCGCAGCTGCAGTCCCGGAACGATTCCGAACGCGGCTGCGCCCAGAAGGAACACTGTCAATAACGTAGCCATCTTATCGTGGCTGGTGAAGGTGAACCCGGCAAGAACAACCGCCAGGACACAGAGGATGCCGAGCAAGGATGGCATGAGGCGCCAGTCAGCGAGCTTGCCGCCGACTGTGTTGCCGACGACATATCCGATACCGAATAGCAGCAGAATAGGACCGACGGCGCGCTCGGTGAATCCGGCGTTGTTAACAAGAATAGGGGCAATATAAGTCAAAACCGTGACCACGCTGCCATTACCGAAGGCAGTCATGGCGAAGCCGAGCAGTACCTGTGGCCGACGTAGGACACGGAGCTCCTGGCGAATGCTGAGTGTTTGCTCTAGAGGCAGTCGCGGAACGAGCGCAAGGATGCCGAGGATAGCCAGGACGCCGAGCAGGGTAATCGTCCAAAAGGTGAACCGCCACCCAAACGCCTGCCCAAGCAAGGTGCCCAAAGGCAGTCCCAGAAGGTAAGCAAAGGTCAAACCAGTGAACATAATAGCGATTGCACTGGCTCGCTTGTCTGGGGCGACTAGCTCCGCGGCGATGACAGAACCCAAACCGAACAAGGCAGCGTGGGATAATCCCGTGATGACTCGAGCAGACATCAGCATCGCATAACTGGGCGCGAGGGCGCAGAGTAGGTTGCCCGCGACAAACCACCCCATGAGAACCAGCAGGGCTGTTTTTCGGGGCAGTCGTCGAGTAAGGACAGGGACTAAAAGCGCCCCGACAACGACACCGATGGCATAGCCAGAGACCAGCAATCCGGCGCCGCTCGTCGAGACCTTTAGGTCACTGGCAATTTTCAGCAGCAGACCCGGAACTACAGATTCGCCCGTGCCAAAGCTGAACGTGCATAACGCGAGCGCCCACAAGGCAGCGGGTAATCGATACTTCTTTCCTGCCGGAATCGCATTCACCTATTTTTGTCCTAATTGGTCCCCTCTGGCTTCCCTTTCCGTTACCCCGTAAAAGATGCGCTTTACCGAACGCATCCGCTGATTAAGAACGCTTGCTTGCACCGGGCGTTTTCGTGTCCGCGGGTGCTTTTTGAAAGAACTCGCTCAGCCACTCAACCGCCCGCCCGAGCTCGGCTCCAGACTGGACATTCATTTTGTGCATTACCTGGCCGCGATGGGCTTTGACGGTACGCTCGCTAACCCCGAGCACATCCGCGATCTGTTTGTTCGGGAGACCGCGCACAACGAGCGCAAAAACCTCGCGTTCACGCGGCGAAAGGAGTTCATAACGAGCGCCCCACTCCCGCTGCTTTCGTCGGGTTTCACGCGCTGAGGCGCCGCGGGCAATTGCTCGATTTACCGCTTCGAGCAAATCATCTCCTCGAACTGGCTTCGTCAGGAAATCGATTGCTCCTGCCTTCATCGCTCGCACCGAGGAAGGAACATCGGCGTGGGCAGTCAGGAAGATTACTGGCAACGGCATTTGCGCTCGGGCCAACGCTTCCTGCAACTCAAGTCCACCAGGTCCCGGCATCTGAAGATCGAGTACGACACAACCAGAAAATTCCGAGCGGGGATGCGCCAGGAATTCCTCCGCCGAAGCAAAGCTTTCGACCTTGTACCCGCCAGCCTCGAGACGGCGAGATAAAGCACGGAGGAAAGACGGATCGTCGTCCACCAAGTAGATAATCGACGTCCGCTGCTGCTGAGCCTCGCCTTGCTCGGCTTCCATATCGCGGGTCATCAGGAATTCTCCTTTATGGAATAGGTGCGCGGAAGAGTGAAACGTAGGGTGGCGCCGCGGCCAGGATTATTCACCGCGGTAAGGTGCCCGCCGTGAGCTTGAACGATTGTCTGGCAAATCGCTAGCCCCATTCCCATACCGTTCTTCTTTGTACTGAGGAAAGGTTCGAATAGCCTCGACAGTTGCCATTTTGGAAATCCGGGGCCTTGATCAGTTACGGTCACTCCCACACCTTGGGGAGCGTGGTTGATGGCGGCGTGCACCAGGACTTGGCGTTCGTCCGGCGGACAATCCTCCATCGCTTCTAATGCGTTCAGGATCAGATTCAGCAAGAGCTGTTGCAGATGGACGGGATCGCCCAAAACGGCTGGCAAGGCCGGCGCCGCCTCAATCCGAAGGCGCACTTGGTGTGATATCAGCGTTCCATGAAGTAATTCACCGACTGCTTCCATCAGGCCTTTCACGTCGACGGGTTCCATCGTGAACTCACGTTTTCGCAGGAGGGAACGCATCCTTTGAATCACTTCCCCCGCACGCCACCCATCTCGCCGAATGTCGCTAACGATAGATCGGAGTTGGTCAAGTTCCGGCGAATCCTCTTGTAAAAGTATTTCGGCCGCTTCCGCATTGCTATGGATGGCCCCGATGGGTTGGTTTAACTCGTGCGCTACCGTTGTGGCCATTTGACCAATGGTCGCCACCCGGCTGAGATGAGCGAGCTCATCGCGCTGCTGGAGCAGTTGGAGTTCGGCGACCTTAGCAGCTGTGATGTCGATACTCACTCCCATCACCCGGACGGCCCGGTTTTCACTGTCGAAAGTCGCGTGCCCACGTGCGCTGATCCAACGAGTTGTGGAATCCGGCATGATTAAACGGTATTCTACCTCATATTCGGTTTTGTTTTCCAGCGATCGGCGTAGCGCCTTCAGAGTGCACTTCCGATCGTCGGGGTGCAGGGTGTCGATAAACCTTTGAAGATCGAGTCGCTCGTTTGGGCTGAAGCCAAACAACGACCTGCATTTCTCGGTTGCCCAAATATCATCGTCCTGGATTTCCCAAACCCACAGCCCGAGATTGGCCGAGTCGGCTGCCAGACTCATTCGCTCTTCGCTGGCGCGCAGAGCCTCCTCAGCTTTTCGTCGATCACTATTCTCCTGCCGCAGCTCAGCGTAAAGATTGGCGTTTTCCAAGGAGATGGCAGCTTGCGAGGCGAGCAGTTCAAGTACCTTGAGGCGATCTCGATCGAAAACTCCGGAGATATGATTGTTTTCGAGGTAGAGCTCCCCAATCAGTGTCCCTTGTTTTAGCAGCGGCAGGCATAGGACTGACCGCTGCCGCCTGGTTTGCAAGTATTCATCGTGCGAGAACGAATTTTCAGTTGATGCGTCGGCCAAGATGACGCTCTCGTGTGTCCGGAATACATAGCGCACGATGGACTCCGGGAATCTGGTGCGCCCGGGGAAAGCGTCCTGCAGAACTACTCTGATCTGTTCGCCTTCCGTGGTAGCCTCCGCCTCGACTTTCTGCTCCTGACCGTGGACCAGAATCAGGAGGCCTCGCTCAGCGCTAGCGTGCTGTATGGAGATCGTCATGAGTGCCTCAATCAGCTTCTCGAGATCAATCTCCCGAGAAACCGCCTGCAGTGCATTGACCACGGCGACGAGATCTAGCTGCCGGAGTGGGGTGCTTGCCGCGAGCATCTGTCCCAGCGCCGCTTCCTCCAGCCGAGGATAAGTCCGGTCGAGCTGTTTCACTTTGGCGTCGGCTCCCCATTGCAGGTAACAGGAACGCGCGCTGCGGAGGTAGGTTCGTCCGATTGCCGCAAAGCCGCGATCAAGATAGAACTTACCCGCGGCTTCCTGGGCAATCGCCTCGTTATTGACGAAACCATTCTCGTGGGCAGATCGGATCGCCTCTTCGTACAGCCGCTCAGCTTCGAGTATTCGACCCTTGATGCGCGCAATTTCAGCGCCCACCAGCAAGGCGCGATTTCCGAAATTCTCGGGGCAAGTCCGTGCCCAGACCTCGAGTTGGTTTTCGTGGGCAAGCAGCGCCTCCAGGTGTTGCGGCTGCAGCTGAATCGGAGAGCCGGCGCAATGTTGCGCGAGCGCCAGTGCGGCGTGGAAGTGGTAGTCTGGCATCTCGATGCTCGGCGGCATCGCCCAAAGCAATCCCTGCGCCTTTTCTGCTGCTTCGATAGCCTGCGCATACCTGCCGGCGTAGAAGCGCGCCTCCAATTTCCGAATGTAATATCGGCAGGTTGGGTTCGCCAGATGTGGATCTGCCTCCAGATGCTGCTCGAATTGGGCTTCGTCGAAATGGTCATCGTCAAAAACCCCAAAGATTGACGTGAGCCCTCGCAGCGTTCGAATCAGCCTTAGCTGCCCGGTTACTCCGTCGATCATAAGACCAAACCGAGTACTGCTGGCTAGTTGAAGCGCGGCCTCAGCCTCTCGCTGCACTTCGTTCAAAGGACTACCGGCGGAAAGAAGGTGCCCGATCAAATCGTAGCGAGCGTAGGCCGCGTAGGTCAGATCGCCGGCTTCCTGAGCCGCATCTAACGCTTGCCGCATTGAGGTGAAGCCGGTACTCAAATGGCGGGTCCAGAAGTTTACCAGGCTGCCAAAACCGAGATAGACGCGAGCTTTGAAGCGGTTGAGTTCGCGCTGCTCCATGAGAGCAATGCTAACCCTCCCGAAGCGGAATCCGGACTGATAATTACCAAAGCGAGATCCCAACACCCCACCGAGCCATACGTAGCCTAGGCAGGATCCGTCGCAGTTACCATGTTCCAGGCTAATGTTGGCCATGCGGCCCAGCACAAGACATTGCAGATTTTTGTCCGTGAACATGGCCGGCGGCATAACGTTGGTCAAAACGTCCATGGTAGCGCAGCAGGCCGGGTCAGTCATCGTCGGCAAGTCGATGAGTGCTTCGATCGGGCGATCGTTAAGCCGTCGCCACATTTCCTGGTATTCCTGTAGAACTTCCTCTTCGGTGGGATGTGGGGACCACTCAATGTCGAGCATCTTCAGATATTCGAGGCATATCTCGACGGCGCGATTGCTTCGATCGAGCATCGTATAGAGGTCGAGGCGTAGACAAGCGACTGCCGCGTGATCCACGACGGTTCGAGCCAGGATTGACAATGACGCCAACCGCTCTTCCGCTGCCTCCAAGTAGCCGCTCACGAATTCTGATTTTGCCCGATGGAATTCTAAGGCGAACACCAGTTCATACTGGTGCTCCCAAGGAGCCGGCCCCAGCAGGGAGGCGCCAGCGGAAAGATACCTCAGTGCCGAAGTGTGAGCTGCTGACAATTGGGCGCGCTGACCTGCTAGCAGGTTCAGTTCGGCGACACGTTCTCGCTCATCGCCAGACAAAATCAAGGCGGCGCCGCGGTTAAGTTGGTTAACGATCTCGAAGATCTTTTCCGGGATCTCTTCCGCCGCGGCGCCGGCCAAGAGCAGACGTCCGATCCGAAGGTGGGCTGCCGCCCGTTCCTCTTCTGGGATCAACGAATAAGTCACCTCCTGCACGCGGTCATGAACGAAACTGTACGAGTCGGTCAGTTGAATGATAAAACCGGCCTGGACTGCATCCCAAAGATCAGATTGGACCTGCTCCAGCGGTTTCTCACAGACAACCGTCACGTCAGTTGTTTTCACCCTGTTACCCACACAGGAGAGCTGTTTCAGTGCCTCACGGGTGGTGCCAGGAAGCCGATTCAGTTTCGCCAGCATGAGATCGACAACATTATCAGTTATCTGCCGAGCCTGTATCCGCGAGATTTCCCACCGCCAAGCCATTTTATGCCGATCGAACTGCAGAAGATGTTCTTCAAATAGCGCGGTAAGGAACTGAATCAGGAAAAAGGGATTTCCCGCCGTTTTTTCGTACACCAGCCTGGCGAGGGGTTCCACAGTTGTTGCCTCTTGCTGGAGTGTGTCGGCAATAAGCAGGCCCAAATCGACTTGGGTGAGCGGAGCGAGCACGATTTTCCGGATCTTGGCGTCAGTCTTCCGAATCTGATTCACCATCATCGTGAGCGGATGGGAAGCCCCCACTTCGTTGTCTCGATATGCACCGATCAGAAGCAGGTGCCGGACTCCAGGTAGAGCGATCATGTCCTCGATCAACTGGAAGGTGGCGGGATCGAGCCACTGCAGATCATCCAGGAAAAGCACCAGCGGATGCTCTTTCTGGGCGAAGACACCCAGGAAGGCTCGCATCACCTCGCGAAACCGGTTCTGCGCCTCCTGCACCGGAAGCTCTGGGATTGGCGGTTGCTGTCCGACAATCAGCTCGAGCTCAGGGATGAGATTTACCACCAGTTGGCCATTAGAGCCCAATGCGGCCCGGATGGCTTCTCCCCAACGCGTCAACTCGACCTCGCTCTTACTCAGGAGCTGGCGGACCAATGCCTGAAACGCTTCCCCAACGGTTGCATAAGGGATATCCCGTTTATAAAGATCGCACTTACCCGACACGAAGAATCCGGGCGTTAAGAGAACGGATTCACCCAAAGCATTGACGAGAGAGGACTTTCCGACACCCGAGTAACCGGAAATCAGAACGAACACCGGTGTTTCGCACTCCAGGTGTTCATTGAAAGCCTCGAGCAACGCCTTGCTCTCCTTGATCCTCCCGTAGAGCTTCCGCGGAATCACTAACCGGTCCGGTCTGTCCTCTGCTCCCAGACCGAAAAAATCAATTCGTTCCAGGGATTCCCAGGCCATCTGGCATCTCATGAGATCAGCCTCTAGACCCTTAGCAGTCTGGTACCGCTCTTCGGGAGCTTTGGCGAGAAGCTTCAGGATAATGGCCGAGAGCATTGCTGGAATCTCCGTTCTTCGCTCTCCGGGCGATACTGGGCGTTTAGCGATATGGCAATGTGCCCAACCTAGAGGATCAACGGCAGCAAACGGAAGTAGACCCGTGAGCATCTCGTAGAGCGTAATCCCCAGGGAATACAAATCGCTCCGCGCATCGACTGGGCAATTCATGCGACCGGTCTGTTCTGGCGCCATGTATTCGAAAGTAGCGGGAACTTCGGGAGGCCCGAAAGTTTGGTGCTCGCGCAATAGATGCGAACTGCTACCAAA
>JAFAVN010000400.1 GCA_019242435.1 Verrucomicrobiota bacterium
CGGCTATTCATTTGCGGTTTGAAAATTCGTGTTCATTCACCGTTCCCATTCGGTTGCATCCGTGGTTCCCTTTGGTGGTGCGGATCATCGATTGTCATGTTCACCTTTACCCGGAGGAGGTGTTTGCTGACCCGGCGAGATGGGGGACAGCACACCGAGAACCCTGGTGGACGGAATGTGTAGCGCCCGCGAGGCGGAGGTCGATCCAGGGATGGGCAAGCGTCTCGGAGTTGTTGCGGGATATGGATCGGGCCGAGGTTGAGAAATGTGTTCTTCTGGGATGGTATTGGGAGAACCAGGAGACGTGCGATCTGCAGAACAGTTGGTATCTCAAGTGGATGGCAGCGCATCCCGACCGGTTACTGGGGTTTGCTACCGTTCAACCGGCCGCTGGAGAAAAGGCGATGCTGGCCTTACGAAACGCTCTGGATCAAGGGTGTTGCGGGATTGGTGAACTGTTTCCAGCCGCCCAAGGATTCGCTTTAAATGGCGCCGAGTTTCGATCCGTGATCGAGCTGGCGATTGAATTCGGTGTTCCGATGAATTTTCATGTTACAGATCCTTTCGTGACCAGTGCGGCCGTGACGAAGCCCACACCGCTACATGAGTTCATTCAGTTGGCCAAAAGCTTCCCGGAAGCGAAACTGATCCTGTCTCATTGGGGTGGAGGATTGCCGTTCTATGAGTTGAACCCTGGAGTGCGCGCGGCGCTGCGAAAGGTGGTTTACGATTGCTCGGCTTCGCCCCTCCTCTATGAAAGACGCATTTTCCGGCAGGTAATCGACCTCGTGGGACCGGAGAAAGTCCTCTATGGATCGGATTACCCACTTTTACTGTATCCGCGCGAATCGCAGACTCCTGAATTTAAAAGATTTTTGAATGAGATTATGGCGGCCGGATTGAGCGCGGAGGAGCGCGGGAAAGTTTTCGGAGAGAGTCTGCTGCGGTTGCTAGGGACTGCTGATGAGCGCAGACAGACCCGGACGAAGGCGTGATTCAACCAGCCGAAAATACCGGCGCCGTTGCAGGAGGTGTCGAAGTAGCGGACATCCGGAAAGATGACGTTTCAGCCGATCGAGCTGAACTGGCTACCGGCCAACTGCAACGGCTAACCGCCAACTAACCTCGAATCGTAAACCGGTTCACGCCAGCACCTGGCGATGGAATTCTTGCCAATCGTCTAGTTCGTTCAGGTGGATAGCATCGAGGATTTTGCCTTCGTCTTTCATTCTACAGGTGGAAAGGATTCCTGTGCGAGTGTCGCCATCGTGATGATAATTGACGAGTGCGGCGTTCAGTTTCTTGATAGATTCAGCGTCGACTTTTGCGCCGGGCTGTTTACAGACCCAGGCCTCGAATTCGGGATAGGACGGATGATTCTGCTTAATGAAATCAGTTACGGCGTCGCGGTTCAAACCAAGGCCGTCTAATACCATCTGATCGAACCCAGTGCCAATGGCGGGATACCCTTCGGCCAGAAGATCCTTTGAGGAGAGTGAAACCTTTAACCATAACCGCGGCAGGTGATAGACACCTACCGGACCGGCTGTGCCGGAGCTGATGAGGGGAACGATTTTTTGCATGCGGCAAATTCGCGCATGCGATAAGAAGGGCAAGAGGAGGAACGAGCGAGCGAAGTGAGGCGGCACCAGTGCGAAGGCCATTGAGGGCGCCTAACCGTAGGTAAACTGTCAACCGTTTACCCGTGCAGTCTTCCGGGAGGAGGTCCTGGAGACCTGGCGCGCGTGGGGTGCGGTGTTGGCGTCGGGGTCCCTGCTCCCACAGGTTTTCCGAAGGGATGGAACTGATAATCGTACACCTGCCACCGGCCATCTAACATTTCTAATGAGACCGACTCTTGGGCAGAGGGTTGGTTAACGAAGGAGGTTTGGAACACGAAATTGATAGTACGCCGGGGGGGTGAATGGAGATAGTCGTTGCGGCTAATCATTGCCCGTTGGATCGGTTGACCAAACTTTGCCCGATTATCGGTCATCTTTTTGATCCAGGTCGCACCCTGCGGACTGGACTTAAGCGGCCGGGCAAACCGGTCCAGAGCGTGCGCGAAATCGCCATCATCGCAGAGCGTCAAAAAGCCGGTCGCAACGGAGTAAGCGGCCATTTGTTGGGTGGTGGTGTGCGAACAACCGGCTATGAAGAACACGGTAGCCAGGATTAGGGAATGGACCGTTACACGGTTGATCATTCTTCGGTTTCGGCCAACGGATTTTTCGGATGCCGAATATCGCGCGCCTCGGCGATATAAACAGCTTCACTAGCGATGTTGCCGCACAATTCAGTTATCTCGGCCAAGGCCTGAGCAACTGCCATTAGATTGACATACGCTCGCGATCCCATGGGGCGTTCCTCCAGGTGCTCAGTAAATTGATCAACGAACGCCTCGCCAGCTTCAGTAAGAACCTGGCTCTGCCCAAGCACATGCCCGGCCAAGAGACTGTCGACCAGGTGGAATGCTGAAAGGGCTTCGCTGAAGACGCGTGACACCGCATCGAAATGGGCTAGCAAGGATTCGTGTTCTTCAGCCGGAATAAATTCATCGCATAGCTTTCTAGCGCGCCGGGCGATGACCACCGTTTGGTTCGATGTCCTTTCGAGAATACTGCCTATCTTAATCGTGGCGAGCACCGTCCGCAGATCGGTGATCATCGGTTGGAACCGCATCAGGATATCCGTCCCGAGGCGATCAACTTCTTTCTCCAGCAGATCGACTTCGTCATCGTCCGCGATTACTGCCGCACAAAAATCGTCGTCTCGTTCGGCAAATCCGGCACGGGCATTGGCCAGATTCCGGCTCACCAGGTTCGCCATTAGCGTCACGTCTTCTTTCAAGTTCTCCAACGCTTGGTCAAATCCGGGAAGGTAGTGTTTGAAGCCGGTTCCTGACATGCAGTCAAGGGTACTAACACTGGCAACAGAGTCAACGCGCGTGAACGCAACAGGAGCCCGCAGCGCGCCTAGCGGGACCGCCGTTAGCGCAATCTGAGAACCGGCGGCAAGAGCAGCACGCCAGAGGCAATGGTACAGATCATGGGGGTGAAAATCTGGGTGCGCCGAGGTTTTCGCCCCCACCATGGACGGCCAGTCATCGTCGCCGCTTTGAAAGCGTTCCCGTTGCGGTCACGTCCGTTGGCGGCATTCTGTCCCGTTTCGGCGCAATGGTTGCATTGTAATATTTAGCATTCCGTTGACCCCAGATTCCCATCTCTTTTAAAACGGACTGCAGGCTCTGTCCGCGTGGAGTGAGGGAGTATTCCACCTTCGGTGGCACTTGTTGATATACTTTTCGGCGCACAAGGCCGTCCCTTTCCAACTCACGGAGTTGTTGGGTCAGCATCTTTTTACTGGCGCTGCTGACTGCTCGGCGCAACTCCCCGAACCTGAGCACGTCGTTCTCCTGCAGATAATAAAGCAGAAGCGGTTTATACTTACCGCCGATAACGGCCAGCGTGATCTCCACCGGGCAGAAGAGAACTAATTGACCTGGAACTTGGGTTTCCAATTCGGTATTAGGTTACAAAAAGGTGCCTAGTTGTCAAAATGGATCCATGATGCCACCGTCGGCGTCATGAACATTTTCTTAGTGCTTGCTCATCCGGAGCCTCAAAGCTTTAACGGCGCACTATTCCGAGAGACGCAGCGTTTGTTGCTTAAGGCAGGACATGTAGTAAAAACTTCCGACCTTTACGCCATGAACTTCAACCCGGCGTCCGGGCGCCGGAATTTTCTTACCGTAAAAGATCCGCATTATTTCAAGCCGCAAGCTGAGGAAATGTTTGCGAGTGAGACGGGCGGGTTTGCCCAGGATATCGAGCAGGAACTCCAGAAACTGGAATGGTGCCACCTGATGATCTGGCAGTTCCCTCTCTGGTGGTTCGGTTTACCAGCTATCCTGAAAGGGTGGGCGGACAGAGTATTAGCTATGGGTCGAGCTTACGGTCATGGTAGAATGTACGATCGGGGAGTTTTCCGCGGGAAACGTGCGCTGTTATCTCTTACTACTGGCGGTCCCAGAGAAGCTTATGAAAAGGGCGGAATTCATGGCGATATCCACAGTGTTCTGCGGCCCATTCAACGGGGAATTCTCGAATTCATCGGCTTCTCCGTTCTGGTCCCGCATATCGTGTATGGAGTTAACAGATTGACCGACGACGATAGAAAGCAGGCTTTTATTTACTATACCCGCCGTCTTGAGTCCATCATCGACGAGGAACCGTCTCTAGTGGGAAATTATTAATGAGGGAAACGAGCGGCGTTCAGCGGCGAAGCCGCGGCTTATAATGGCCCAGGACGCCCCCTAGGATTGACGTTTCGCGTTGGGCGTTCGGCCGGCGGCGAAGCCGCGACCTATCATAGCCTCAGAATTCTCGTCTCATTCGGGTTAATTTTGTGCTGGTATACCCTCCCGACCTCCGGATATACGAAGAGATGTTCTGGGGCGTTCAACCGTTGAAATTGATGTACCGGCTTTGAATTTAGCGATGTCCCCCGAGGACAGAGCTGATGCCAAGGACGCATAGGGGTTTCGTCCAGGGTTGGGCGAGAATACCAGTCGGGGTCGCACCAGGAAGTTATGACAGCGTGCTTACTGGTATTGTATCTTGTTCTTAGCTCGAGTTGTGAGCAAGCAGCGGCCGTTGCAGCCCAGTTCCGGCAGCATCAACTCGAGGAAGCCGTCCTGGCTAATGACGCTGCCGCAGGCGCGAAGGCGTTGGAACTCGGTGCTGATCCTGACGGCATCTTTACGTTGACTCCGGCGCGGCTCGTGGAATTGAGCGTGCGCTCACGTCGCTTGCCACATTACTTCGCGGGGGAGACCAGAGCCAGGCCGTTGATCCTCGCTGCCAGCCTCGGTGAAAACGCCGTTTGCGCCGCCTTGCTCGAGCACGGCGCTAACCGGTACCTAAGCTCTCAATGGGGCTGGGTCGCGGCTCAGTACGCCGCCAGGTTGGATCACCCCGAGTTGGCCCAACGACTCATGGAATCCGATCCGCTATGCGCCCATTTCAACATTGTAGTCGAACTCGACAGGCAAGAAGTCGTCCTATACAAAGATGGCATACCGGTTGTGAGCGGTAGTATCTCCACCGGTAAACCGGGGTACGACACCCCTCCCGGTCATTACCTCGTGACCGACAAGATCCGGCTCCAACGATCCACCATTTACAAGGTGAAAATGCCCTATTTCCTTCGATTATCCTTCAGTGAATATGGTATCCATCTAGGGGTCAATCCTGGCCGCCCTGCCAGTCACGGCTGTATCCGGATCGGCAAGGCATCCGTAGCCAGAAGCGTGTTTGAAAGAACCCCGATCGGTACGCTGGTGACGATCGAGTGAGAGTCTCCGCGGGACGAGATGAAGGTGCGGAGGAATCCGCGTTTCGCGATTCGTTTGGGAAAATTCCCCAAAACGCGAATCACAATCTGATTGGATCGCGAGGACGCGATCCCTCCATGCCTTTCATCTCGTCCCGCGGAGGCTGAGCACACTGATGAAGAAACTGTTGAAAACCGTCTGAATCGCCAGAGTAGTGACCACCACGCTCCAAATAACCAGGCGCGGGGCCAATTCGTCGCCGGCCAAGCTCCCAAAATGGACGGCCGCCCAACGGGCAACCGCAATCAATAGCAGGATCCCGCCGCAGACCAGGAGGCCTAGCCCCACCAGGA
>JAFAVN010000019.1 GCA_019242435.1 Verrucomicrobiota bacterium
CTACCCAAACAGATATCGCCCCTACGGAGCTGGTCTTTTTTTCGCATCTTGGATCTATAAAGATCCGGCTCCTCCGGAGCCGTTTTTCAATCCGCCCAAACCACCTGGCCGGCAGTTCGCATGCTTACGAACATAAGATCTGCTGCCAAATTGCTTTCTCGTTTGACAGCGTTCTTAATCACCCAGATCCGCTGGAGGCGAACGGAGATCATAACCGTGGGGCGAGAACCTCGGCTCCGTTCTCATCCACAGTATTAACGGAAAGGTATCGAACGAATGCGCGATGTCACCCTTCCATCCTTCCTTTCTCCTGTTATCCGATCCGGTTTCCGTTTATTCCACCGTAGTACTCAGCACCTGCGTCTTGCCGGTTGTGCTTGCCCGGTAAGCGGAGTCGATAATGTCAATAACATGCGTCGCGTGTTCGGCTGTTACCGGTGACGGCTTTCCTTCTGTAACCCAATCGACTAACTGCATAACGTCTTCGAAGACGTGCTGCTCAGGAAGATCGCGATGCAGTTCGTTGATATGCGGTAACAACCATTGGTTCCCAATGTGCTGACTTCGTGCCTCGACTCCCGGAGCGCCGGCTTGACGGGCAATATCCGCACCCGGGTATTCAAGCGGTTCCCCATTGATGGTCAGTCCAATAATTGAACCACGCGTGCCAAAATAACTTCCGTTAAATGCTTCGGTGATCCTTCCAGCGGCGGTACCATACGCGAAAGCGAAAAGACTGTCGCCAAAGTCGAGCAGTATAACCGTGTTATCGTCTGCGTCGCATGGAACCAGCCGGCCACGAAACTCGCGCTCTTTGATGCGTGCACCCGAGAGGGCAGTTACTCGTAACACCGAGCCCAAGATACCGGTTAAAGCGGTCAACGAATAAACCGTCATGTCATAGAGCGGGCCGCCGCCCGGTTTCCTGAAATACCAAGAGGGATCGATGTTCGTCAGAACATCATTACCCTGTCTTTCGCTCTCATCCTGATGATAGGTGCCGAAGGCTGCTCCGCAAACGGCCCAGCATAACGTTCCGATGTCGCCGCGGCGGATGACTTCTTTGATATACCGATTATGCGGTCGAAGCATCTCGCCCGGTGACGGCACCAGGCAAAGAGTGCGTTCCCGAGCCAAACGAGTCAGTTCTTTAGCTTCACTAACAGAGGTGGCCATGGTTTTGTTGCAATGAACGTGCTTTGCAGCCAGAAGTGCCCGGCGCACCTGTTCGAAATGAAAATTGATCGGCGAAGCGATCGTTACGGCGTCCACCTTATCGTATGCGAGAAGCTCCTGCTCGTCTGTGAACCACCGAGTAATCCCAAATTTCTCGGCCGCGGCTTGTGCCCGATCGGCCACCGGATCACAAATCGCGGTTAAGGATACTCGCTCGGCTACATCCGGTTGCACGAGGTGACGGAGCAGCCGCAGGGCGATCGTTCCGGCGCCTACTATTCCGAAGTTAAGTTTACTCATGTTTTCCTTTTTTCTTTATCTCCTTACTTCAGTGAAAGCACGATAATCTGTATTAATAGCTTCGGCCCATCTGATCCTACCCGGAGACTTCTTTTGAAGGTCTGCTGGTAACCGTCCGCCTTCGGAGCGACCAAGCGATTCCTAGAGACTCCTTCGACGCAAACCCGGCTCGAGAAAGGAGCGTTGTTTCCTCTCCGAAAACAAATGCGGACAGGCTCATATAATCATGCCGGCACCCGTCTAGAGGAACGCACGGTAACCACGCCGACATGGCCTACGCGCCTTTTGCGGCGACAGCGCAACTGGTCTATTGGTTAATCATGGCTTCTCACAACGATGGTTCCCGAGTTTGGTTTATTACCGGCTGTTCGACCGGATTCGGTCGGGTATTGGCAGAGCTTCTGTTGAAACGAGGGGAACGCGTGGTCGCGACTGCACGTAATCTCCAGCAGGTTGAAAATCTGGTTTCACCTCGCAAAGAAACCGGGGTGGCGCTCCCGTTGGATGTCACCCAGAGCGACCAGGTCGGTCAGGCGGTTGCGGAAGCCGAAAAGAAGTTCGGTCGAATTGATGTGCTCGTTAATAACGCCGGGTACGGTTATCTCGCCGCCATCGAAGAGGGAGAAGACGAAGAGGTGCGGGCAATGTTCGAGACCAATTTCTTCGGCCTAGTCGCACTTACCAAAGCTGTTTTACCAGGAATGAGAGAGCGTCGCAGCGGACACATTATTAACATCACCTCAATGGGCGGTTTAGTCGGAAATCCAAGCGCAGGCTATTACGCAGCCACTAAGTTCGCAGTTGAAGGATTATCAGAGTCCTTAGCAAGAGAAGTCGAGCCTTTGGGTATTCGGGTGACGGCTATCGAGCCTGGACCATTCCGGACCGATTGGGCCGGCCGTTCCCTGAAGCTCGCTAACTCCTCCATCCCCGATTACTCTGAAACTGCCGAGGCGCGAAAAAACCAGATTACCGGATACAGCGGGAAACAGCCCGGTGACCCCGTCCGCGCCGCCGAAGCAATTATAACGGTGGTCAATTCCGAACATCCGCCGCGCAATCTTTTGCTGGGAAAGGTCGCGCTGAACGCAGTTCGCCAGAAGTTGGCCGATTTCTTACAAAGCATCGATCAATGGGAGGCCGTTTCTTTAGAAGCGGATTACCCGGATTAGCCATCGAATCACCCCCGATCGTGGGAAAATGCCACGGAAAGTCGTCGACCAATACCTTGGTCTAATAGACCCGCTTAGTTCATCAGGCTTGATTGAGGAGATGAACCCTACAACTGCCGCGAACTCGGGACAGATCCGTCTCGAACGACGCTCGCCATCCTATTGGCGAGTTACTTTCGATCTGCCGCCGGTCAACATCTTCGGCCCAAAAGATCTTTCCCCATTCAATGAGATTATCTCAAAAATCGAAACCGACGAGCAGGTAAAGGTGGTAGTGTTTGACAGTGCGGTCGAAGGTTTCTTTCTCACGCATTGGGATTTCCTGGCCAAACCAGAAGACGATCCAGGCATGCCTCCTGGCTCGAGCGGTCTGCAGCCATTTCCTGACATGCTGGCGCGGCTGAGCCGCGCCCCGGTTGTGTCCATTGTCTCGATTCGCGGGCGCGCGACCGGATGCGGAAGCGAACTCTCACTTGCCAGCGATATGCGCTTTGCGAGCCGAGAGAAAGCGATCTTATCGCAATGGGAGGTCGGTGCTGGCTTGGTTCCCGGCGGCGGCCCCATGGCCCGCCTGCCCCGCCTCATCGGTCGAGGACGTGCGCTAGAAGTGCTGCTGGGGGCGGATGATATTCCAGGCGATCTCGCCGAGCGCTACGGTTATGTCAATCGGGCTCTTCCGGACTCAGAACTCGACTCTTTTGTCGAGGCGCTCGCGGTTCGCATTGCTTCGTTCGACAAACAGGCCATCGCGGAAACAAAGCGTCTAGTCGATATTGCCAGCCTGCCGAGCGACGCCGAAATCGTGCCTGAATGGACCGCCTTTATCGCTTCGGTTGGACGCCCCGCTCATCAAACGAGGTTCAAGGCATTAGTGGAGCGCGGCTTTCACCGAGCCGGCGATGTTGAAAATCGACTAGGATATTACGTGGGCACCATCGGTGCCACATCAGACCGAGGTAAATGACCGCAACCCCCAGGGCTTCGCTCGATTTAACCGATGAAGTAGTCGAATCGATTTCGTCTCTCAAAAATTAGACAGGAAAGGATAGTCACTAAGCACTTCATGAGTACGAAAATGAAAGTCGCTCAGATTAGCAAACCAGGCGCTGATTTTGAGTTAGTTGAACGCGATATCCCCGAGCCGGGCCCGGGCCAGGTGCGAGTAAAGGTGGAAGCCTGCGGGGTCTGCCACAGCGACGTGTTCGTAAAAGAAGGGTTATGGCCGGGACTGCAGTATCCACGGGTCCCGGGCCACGAAATCGCCGGCCGCCTTGATGCCCTGGGAGCAGGGGTCACTTCTTGGAAAAAAGGCGATCGAGTGGGGGTTGGCTGGCACGGCGGCCACGACTTCGTATGCGATCAATGCCGGCGCGGCGATTTCGCGATGTGCGTTAATCGCAAGGTGACCGGTATCGACTACGACGGCGGTTACGCGGAATACGTGATTGTGCCCGCGGAAACACTCGCAGCCATTCCTGATCAATTACCGGCGGAAGAAGCCGGGCCATTCATGTGCGCGGGCGTGACGGTGTTTAATGCCTTGCGCCACTCCGGCGCGTGTCCCGGTGACGTCGTTGCGGTCCAGGGCATTGGCGGCCTCGGGCACCTCGGCGTGCAATACGCTCGCAAAATGGGATTTGAAACGGTTGCGCTGGGTCGCGGCAAAGACATAGAACCGCTGGCCAAAAAACTCGGTGCCCATCATTTCATCGATTCGTCCGCCGTCGATGCAGCGGCTGAACTGCAGAAACTCGGCGGTGCGCGAGTCATTTTGGCAACGGCTCCAAGCGCGAAGGCGATCTCTGACGTCGTAGGTGGACTGGGTATCAATGGCAATCTTCTGATTCCGGCTGCGCCCAACGATCCACTCACCGTGAGCGTGTTTCCGTTGATCATGGGCCGCCGGCAAGTCTCGGGCTGGTATTCCGGCACCGCCCGCGACTCTCAAGACACTTTGGAATTCAGTTCACTAAGCGATGTACATCCCATGACCGAGAAATTCCCTTTTAGCCGCGTAGGCGACGCTTACCAACGCATGCACACCGGCAAGGTGGTCTTTCGGGCGGTTCTTATGATGGAGAGCTGAGCGCAAGCAGTCCAATGCGAATTGGACGCCGATAATA
>JAFAVN010000401.1 GCA_019242435.1 Verrucomicrobiota bacterium
ACCCAAGGCGGCCCTGTAAAAGCGACCGACGTTGTCATGATCGAAGTTTATAATCAGGCCTTTCAATTTAATCGCCTAGGATACGCCGCTGCCATGTCGGCGATAATGCTGGTGTTGATCATCCTATTATCCCTGGCGGTGTTGCGCGCCTTCGGCCAAAACCGTTTGTCCCGATCATAGTACCTATGTCAACCACCTCTGTTGAACCCGTTCATGCCGGCGCATCGCGTTTTCTGACTCCGCTCTTTCTTTGGTCGTTACTGGCCATTGTGCTTTACCCTTTTCTCAATCTGGCGTTCGGCTCCTTCAAACGCGAAGGCGACTTTTTCGCGGATCCGATTGGGCCGCCTCATACTGTTTATTGGCAGAATTACGTCCAAGCCTGGCAGTTAGCTCGCATCCCCCAATTCACCGTTAACAGTGCGATCGTTGCTACCGGCACCGTTCTATTAACCCTGTTCAGTGCCGCTACCTGTTCCTTCGCACTCAGCCGCTTCCGCTTCCCCGGCCAACGAATAATCTATCTTGCTTTCATCATCTTACTAACCTTGCCGGTCCAGATCTACATAATACCGCTTTACGTCATTGTGGCAAAAGCGCGGTTAGCGGATAATCTGTTGGGCCTGATTCTCTGTTACTCGGCCGGTAATCTACCGCTATCGGTTTTCCTTTTTAAAACCTATTTTGACGGCATACCGGCGGAACTGCTCGATTCAGCCCGGCTTGACGGCTGCAGCAATTGGTTAACGTTCTGCCGGATAGTGCTGCCGCTATCCAAACCAATTCTGGCGACGGTAACCATCTTCACTTTTGTCCAGGCCTGGAACGAATTTTTTCTCGCTTTGGTGTTTATTCACAATCCGGACCTCCAGACCTTGCCGCTCGGGCTGCAAGCTTTTTTTGTCAACCAGTTCCAAACCCAGTTCCCCCAACTCTTCGCTACCCTGATCCTGTCCATCGCTCCGATCGTGATTGTTTACCTGTTGCTGCAAAGACAGTTCATTGCCGGACTCACTGCCGGAGCCGTCAAAGGTTAGTGATCGAATCCTCTCCTTATGCCAAATTCACCCTATTCTGTAGAGATCGGTAAATCCGCACCCGGATCCCCATTACCTGACGCCACACGAATCTTTACTCTCTCTAAAAAGGTCGCAACGATTGAAGACGAGTTCGTTGAAGCGCAGTTCGACGCTGAGACCGGTGCGTTAATCGGGCTCAAGGATAAACAAACCGGCTGGCAAGCACAGCAACGATCAGAACTAGGCCGATCATTTAGAGCGTTTTTCGCTAACCCGCAAAAGCGATTCAACCCGGTCGAAGGCAATCTCCAAAAACTGGGTGCGCTCCAGATCGACGACGACCGGCGAGGCATTCAATTGCGCTGGCGCGAAGAATCGGAAAGCAACTCATTTCCATTCACTTTCAATGGCCGCGTCAGACTGCAGGATGGCCGATTGCATTTC
This sequence comes from Verrucomicrobiota bacterium, assembly GCA_019242435.1. GTDB lineage: Bacteria > Verrucomicrobiota > Verrucomicrobiia > Chthoniobacterales > JAFAMB01 > JAFAVN01. Next base: position 1,464 of record JAFAVN010000401.1, read on the forward strand.
AGCGGGGAACTGACGAACCTGGGCCCTTATCAGCTAGAGACCTTGTCCTGGCCAATTATCGGAGACTTTACCCGCCCGGAAGACGCTACCACTCTGGTCCGCGAGAGCCTGGATTACGGCACGTTACGGCAGACTCCGATCTTCCCGAGCATGAAGAATGAGCGAGGTTATTGGGGGACAAATCACCCGATCCAAATGGAAGGCAAAGGCCCCAGCGCACCGGTTATTACCGGCGGGATTCATTTACTCCAGCGCTTCATGCTGCTGTCTGCCGACACTCAGGGACTATATTTTGGGGTTCACGATCCCACCGCCAACCGGATGACCTGCTTCAGCGCAGAGCTACGACCCGGCTGCGCCGACTCCTACCGTTGGCGTACACCGGCCGAGCCAACGATTAACGGATTGCCGGTTTATCTCGTCACGGAAGTCATCCATTATCTTTTTGCTGCGGAGAATGAGACCATAACATTACCTGAGGTTGTCCTTGCTTTTTATCAGGGCGATTGGCAATCGGGTATTCAACCGTACCTGGAATGGCGGAAGAAAGCGTTCGCCGCGCCGATTACTCCTTCCTGGTTAGATGAAGTTCACGCCTGGCAACAGTTGCAGATTGGCGGCGCAGAAGATGATCTGCGAACTTCATTTTCTGAGTTACCAAAACGTGCGACAGCCCTAGCTCAGAATGGGGTAACTGCACTCCAACTGGTCGGTTGGAACCATGGAGGACAGGATCGCGGTAACCCGTCGCATGACCCCGATCCCCGGCTAGGGAGCTGGGAAGATCTGCAGAAAGCAATTCGGCAGATTGAAGGCAATGGAGTGCACGTAGTGCTGTTCAATAAATATGTCTGGGCGGATCTGACCCGACCGAACTATTCGGAGTTAACTGCCAGTGCGGCCCTGGATCCCTATGGCATCCCTTATCAGCATCCTGGTTACGAATATCAGACTCCGGTTCAACTGATGAGCATCAATACCAGGCGCTTCGCCGTGGCCTGCCTGAATGACGAACGTTGGCTTGAGCTCTGCCTGGCCGAATTTCAAAAGAGTATCGATCTGGGCGCCAGCGGAATACTGTACGACGAAGCTTTTCATCATTGGTCCGCCACCCATTGTTTTGCTAATTATCATCACCACCGAGTACCTGCTACTCTCTGGTCAGGCGACCTGACACTGGCTCAGCGATTCCAGGAGCGAGTCAAAAGTAAATCGTTCTTATTGGCCGCCGAAGCTCCGTTCGACCTCGAACAGCAATATTACGGTCTCTCCTATTTCCGCATCTCGCCCGGACATATCCCCGTGGAACGCTTCGTTGATCCGTTCTACCCCATCATGATCGCGGTGTGCGGCTTCGATGACCGCGAAATGATTAACCGTGCGCTGCTTTACCGTTACATCATCAGTTATGAGCCTTTCAACTTTAAAGGCGATCTCACTGATTTCCCGTTAACTCTGGATTATGGCAAACAAATCGACGCCCTCCGTCGCCGTTACTCTGATTACCTTTGGCATGGCGTCTACCGGCACCACCTCGGAGTCACACTCAGCCCTCCTATACCCGACTCCATCGACTATTCCGTCTTTTTCCAACCTGAGACCGGTAAACGCGCCGTGATATTAATCAAC
>JAFAVN010000568.1 GCA_019242435.1 Verrucomicrobiota bacterium
TTAAAAAAGGTGAGGCGATTTTTCTCGACCCCGTTTTTAGCTTAAAAAAAGGTGAGGGGTTTTTCTCGACCCTGATTTTAGCCGAGCCCAAGACTGGCTGCGTAGGAGCTAAATCTTTATAGCCTTTTATGTTTGTCCCGAACTGCGAAATGGTTGGCTCTGTTCCCTGGTGTTCGAAATTTCTCTGGTTATAAGCAAGTAATGATAAACTGGGGCTTCATCACCGGCGTGCAATTGCAAGACGCGATCCAGGATCTCGCGTTCTGTCTTGGTCAATCGGTGATGAAGGAGCAAGTGCTCGCGCCACGTTGTCACCACTGCCTCCATCCGGAATACCGATCGGTCCGCGAGACTCTCGTAAAGACGAACGCTGGAGGCGCCGTTGCGGAGATAAGCCAGACGAAGCTCGCGCGCCAATGCCAGGAATTGATTCCGCTTTTCACTATCGACAATGATCTCGGTAACCACTGCTACCGGACCGTCGTCAGGGTCAGGAGCTTCGGTGAAGGTTGGAGTACTCGGCGCAGGCGCCGGTTCTATGTCGACTGACTTGATGAAATCAAGCGACAGGGGGCCGGATACCGTCAGATTGTAGCATACCAGCAAGGTTGCGAGCAGCAGGGTATATTCAAACCCGGTGAACGCTGCTGCCGCACCCCACGCCAAGCCGCCAAGAGCGATGCCTCCCTGAGAAACCATGATCTGGGCCGCATTCAAGCGGCCGCGGGTCCAGCCTGGCATGGTTTGCTGTGCCACCACCCAAAGCTCGGACCCCGCCAGCGTCCAAGCGAGACCTGCCACCGCCGCAACTAACATGAAGATCTCAAGATCACGAACGGCTGCCATCAGGATGTAAACCACACCCAACAACAGGCTCGCTAGAATCGTGACCTGGTTCGGGGTAAAAGATTTTCTAGCACGCGGCACTACGAAAACCGCGCCTGCCAGCGCGCCGATCGCCATGCTGGTAAAGAGTATTCCTAGATGGGAAGAGGTCAGATGGAGCGCTTTGAGTCCCACCGCCGGAAGCAACGCCGGAACCACCGAGATCAGTAGCGCAAACAGGAAACCGCGGACCAGGACGACCCGCATCCCGCGGGTATACCGGACATAGCGAACAGCGCCGATGAACGACTCGAGCATGCTTTCCGCGGAGGCTCTGAATCGCCGGCGCTTCTTGTGCCAACTCACGATCACGACCAGCACAACGAGAAAGCCGACTGCATTCAAAGCAAAAATAGCGTTCGCTCCGACGATCGGAAGCAATAAGCCGCCCAAAGCGGGGCCGATGACACCGGATATATTCATCTGAACACCGCTTAGGGTGACCGCCGAAGGAAACTCTTCCTTGGTCACAACGTCTGGAATCACGGAAGTCCAGACTGGTGCATTACACGCAAAACCCACTCCCAGCAGAAACACCCCGGCAAGCAATAGGGAGGGATTCAGCAGCTTCAGCGATCCTAAAACCGCCAGTCCGGCGGCTGATAAGGCGAGCCAGACGTGCATCCCGATCAAAAGTTTTTTGCGGTCTAACATGTCGGCCAGCGCGCCTGCAGGGAAAGTCAGCAGGAAAAAAGGCAGTGAGGCGGCGGTGGACAAAAGCGACAGCATCAAAGGCGAGGCCGACAACGTATTCATCACCCAGTTTGCCGCCATGTCGTGAGCAGCCACGCAGCATCCGGACACGACACTGGCTAACCACAGACGACGGAAAACGTGATTGCGCAGCGCGGTCCAGGTTGAGGTTGGGCTCATTGTCCGAGGCTGATAGTGACGTAAACGGAGATTCTATGAAAGCTTGGAATCCGCACTCTGATTTGTTTTGAAAACGGCAAAAAAGCGGCCGCACGATGCCGGCTAGCTCTGAGTGGAATTAAATGCGCCGGACGTTACTCTCTAATTTAGCAGCATGCAGTCTTAATTGTTCGTAGAAAAAAAGGAATCAAAAATGGTCAAGGTAGCGTTATTTGTTCGATTAGAAGCGAAACCGGGCAAAGAGGCAGATGTAGAAGCCTTCCTGCAAGGCGGTCTCGCTTTGGTAGAAGAGGAACCGGCAACGACTGCCTGGTTCGCGATCCGTATTGGACCGTCGACCTATGGTATCTTCGATGCTTTTCCTGACGACGCCGGCAGGCAGGCGCATTTAGCCGGTAAAGTCGCCGCGGCGCTGATGAGTCAAGCTCCTGATCTATTGTCCAAGCCTCCCGTAATCGAGAAGATCGACATTCTGGCCGCTAAACTCCCTTCTTGAGCGAATGGAGAAGCCAGGCATCGGCGCATCGGCTAGCGCAGATGCGCCGAACACTACGTCACCTGTCTGACCAGGAAGTCGAGTAAGGTCAATCCGCCGGCTCCGCCCACCGGAACCAAAAGTGCGCCCAAGAGCGAGGTAATCGCAAACGGAGCGAAAGCCCCGGATCGAAGGTCGGTTACAATGTCTAAGATTTTTTCGTTCCGGTTAACAACTGAATTAAGATAATCGCGGATTGATTGCCGAGTAGCCTTATCAACCAAATCCGTAACCTTGACCCTTTCTTCCTCCGAGGGTGCCGTTACATTAGAGCTGCTGGTTACCAGATCGTTGAGAAGTGCCGTCGTTGATTGCAGGTCGTTTTGGATCGGTTCATTGTCCTTTACGATTGATGCCAGCCGCGCATCCAATCTTTTTGCCATCAGGATCTCCTGTTCGTATTCGGACAAAACCCGGCGCCGAGCATCTGATGCCTCGAAACTCAGAAGAAAAAAGTACACGCACACTGTGAGCAACAACCCGACGAAAATGCACCAATGGAACCAATCGAACGACGGGCCTACGAATACTCGCAAGTGCGATACATAAAACAGAAATAGCAGTACGCACGGTTGCCAGGATAAACG
>JAFAVN010000158.1 GCA_019242435.1 Verrucomicrobiota bacterium
ATCGCCACCTTGGGAATGGCCTTTGCCCTCAGAGGCATCGTCCTCATCTATTCTAATGGGGCGCCCACGAATCCGGTTGGGTCGGGCACCCTGGTGAACATCTTGGGCGGATGGCCCTGGTCCCAAACGATGTGGGCGCTCGGCATCGCTATAGTGCTGCATGTGATGCTGCGAGGGACTGTGTTCGGCCTACACGTCGTGGCTGTAGGGGGAAATAGAGAGTCCGCCAGGGAGTCGGGAATTAAAGTCGACTCCATCAAGATCTGGTGTTTCGTGTTGTGCGCGCTACTGGGCGGTGTGATTGGCATTCTGGACGGATATCACCTTGGCAGCCTCGACCCCGCTACCGATGGCCTGACCTTCACGTTCTATGGCGTGACCTCCGCCGTGATTGGCGGCACCGCACTCACCGGAGGACGGGGCACTATGATCGGTGCCTGCATCGGGGCATGCGTGTTAGGTATGATCAAGAACGGGTTCCTCATCCTCGGCACCAGCTCTTTTGCACTCGACTTGGTCACCGGTCTGACGATCCTGCTGGCTATGATCCTCAACGTGCAGATCGAGCTGGCAACGACCATGCGCAAACCACGCGGCTCATTCGGCCATGCCGTCAGATTGATCTTCTCGCTCTTCGCGCGACTCGGAAAGGGCGGGGCGCGTTCATGACGCCAAGTGGCGGAGAGAGCGCCGCAACGGGCGTCGAGGATTTGCTGCGGACCGAGGAAATCACGATGAACTTCGGTCCCGTGGTCGCGTTGCGGAATGTCAACCTGCATGTGCGGCGCGGCGAGGTTCTGGGGCTGGTCGGCGACAACGGTGCGGGCAAATCTACGCTGGTGAAGATCTTGACCGGACTCTACAAGCCGGACGGCGGCCGCATCTATCTTGAAGGCGAGGAGGTTAGATTCCGTTCTGTGCAGCACGCACGCCAGCACGGCATCGAGACCGTATTCCAGGACCTTGCGCTGATTGATGACCTGAGCGTGTACCATAACCTGTTTCTCAACCGCGAACACACCCGCGGCGGCTGGTTCCGATTTCTAAAAAACCGGACGATGCGCGCCGCCGCGAGCCGGTTCCTAGACGAGATCGGAGTCGATATTCCTTCTGTCGACGCACAGGTGGCGAAGCTGTCCGGCGGTCAACGCCAGGCCATTGCCGTTGCTCGCGCGGTCCGGCAGCAGCACATCAAGATACTGCTGCTCGACGAGCCGCTGGCCGCAATGGGGGCGAAGGAAACGTCTCTCATCATTAGGCTCATCAAGAGCTTATCCAGGAAGGCGAATATCGCGATCATCGTTATAGATCACAACTACACTCACCTTTTCGAAATCTGCGATCGCATCAACGTGATACAGCATGGCCAGGTGACGCTAGACAAGAGTTTACACGAGATAAAACTGGAGGAGCTCGTCGAATTCATGGTCCAGAGTTTCCGGCGCCAAATAGCCACGGGAGATGCGAAATGATCCTGAGGATCGGGTTGCGCGCGTGGCGCGCGGAAATAGCGGCCGAGCCAATCCGGAAAGACGCGAGTCCCGGTTGCTGGTTGAGGCGCTCGGCAATACTCGCACCGGCGGCCGGCCCGCGGCTCAACGGTTTCACGGGGGGCCGGCTTTCTTGGCTTCCGTGCCATTAACCAGCCGTTAGAACCCGCGTGCCGCTGATTCACGAAGCCGCTTCTGATTGAGAAGCGCCTTCGAATTGTAAAGACTGATCCTTTGCACCTCGTCAAGAAGCGCTTTGAATCGCGCATGCTCGGCTTTTGGAACTGAATCAAGTCTTGGAGGCGGACGTCCAGCGCCTCGCACACGACTCGGGCAATCGCCGTTGCTTTACCCTTTTTGCGAGGCCGGAAACCTCGGCGGCTATCGCTGAACTCAGCGGTAGCTCGTTGCGGCGGGAGAAATTTCATTGCCGCTTTGAACGGACGCCGGTATTTTGTTACACCCCCGCGGACCAGTCTCTTAAAACCAGAAAGCCCCATTATGCCTGCGTCATGGAAAGTTACCGGATCCTACTTTGAAGCATGTAATTGTGATGTCGCGTGTCCTTGCGTTTTTCTGAGCCCGCCCACAAGCGGAGAGTGCACCGTTTTGCTTGCCTGGCACATCGATCACGGCCAATTCGGGGACCAAAATCTAGACGGCTTCAATACGGCGCTCGCGGCCTATTCTCCAGGTCACATGCTGGAGACGAAATGGAAAGTTGCCCTTTACGTCGATGAACGAGCAAACCAAGGTCAGCGCGACGCTTTGACCCAAATTTTTTCTGGCCAAGCAGGCGGACATTTGGCGGGTCTTGCTCCACTCATCGGCGAAGTCATGGGGGTCAAGGCAGCTGCGATCGAATACCACACAGAAGGCAAACGCCGCAGCATGCGTCTCGGCGATTTCGCTGACGCAGAGATTGAGGGTCTGCCAGGGCAGGATGGTGGGGACGTGACGATTGCGAGCCATCCTTTTGCTGCGGTTCCGGGCTTTCCCGCGGTGGTGGCCAAATCAAAACAAATGACCTTCAGTGATTACGGCCTCAAGTGGGAGGTATCGAATAAGAACGGATTCTTTTCGCCGTTCGCTTACCAGTCTGCGTGAACCCGCCCATCCGTGAGTCAAGCCCTGGCAGCAGTGCTCAAGCGTGATCGTGCGATGGTCGCCCTCGGTCTGGCGGGCGTCGTGATCGTGTCCTGGGCGTACTTGATCTGCATGGACTGGGGTATGCGCCACATGGATGTCGGGATGCAGATGGTCATCATGCCGGCCATGGAGCATTGGAACGCCTGGGATCTTGTTCTCGTGTTTTTGATGTGGGCCGTCATGATGGTTGCGATGATGGTGCCCGCTGCCACCCCGACGATTCTCCTCTTTGCCGAGATCAATCGGCGCCGCCACCAGCGGCGAGGCACGTTTGCAGCGACCGGGCAGTTCTTGCTGGGTTATCTGGCGGTGTGGACCGGCTTTAGCCTCTTTGCCACGATTGCGCAGTGGGGTCTGCTGACGGCTGCGTTGGTTTCGCCAATGATGGCGAGCACGAGCAATGTCCTCGCGGCCGGTCTGCTGCTAATGGCAGGTCTCTTTCAGCTCAGCCGTCTGAAATATGCCTGCCTGGCTCATTGCCGGTCTCCCATTGGGTTTTTTGCGACCGAATGGCGAGAGGGTTTATGGGGGGCCTTTAAGATGGGATTGAAGCACGGCGGCTATTGTCTCGTGTGCTGTTGGGCGCTGATGGCCCTCCTGTTTGCCTTGGGGGTAATGAACTTATTATGGGTCGCCGGACTCAGCCTTCTCGTCCTGGTGGAGAAGATCGCCCCTTTCGAGCGATTTGTCAGCAGGGTTGCCGGTCTCGTTTTTGTCGGATGGGCCGCATGGCTTGTTTTCGGGGCAATGTCACGATGACGTTGGCGTTTACCTTCGCAGCCAGGAGAGGGCTGAGGCATAAAATGGTCACGAACCCGCTGGAAAAGTCGTTGATATAGGTACGGGCGCGGTCTCCGTAAAGAAGGGAGACCGAGTAGCCGTCTATCTGGCAATCGGCTGCGGACAATATCAGCGGTGTCACAGCGGCCTCTTATCGCCCTGCTCAACCATCATGAGCTAAGTTATTTCAGCATCTCTTTCACTTTTGCCGCGATGGCAATTCCGAGTTTTTGCTCAGAGTCGGCCGTGAGATGCAAACCATCAACACCATCCGTTGAAATTACCGACCCCGCATTT
>JAFAVN010000357.1 GCA_019242435.1 Verrucomicrobiota bacterium
AACGCTCCAGAACTGGATTACAGCTCGTTTTACGGCAAAAAGGCTACTGGAAGACCAACTGCTTTGTGATGGAAGTTGAGCGTTCCTTGAATCTTTCCGCTGCTCTTCTGCTCGGCCATGTCTGCCAATGAGACGCGAAGGTGAAATCGGGTTCCGCGCCGAGAATGGAAAGCCTAACCATGTGGTGAACTTCCGCTTGCTTTGGCGCTCGAATGAAGTTGCCTCCGCAAATTACTTGTTGGGCGGAACCGGCAAACAACAGAAAAGCTCGCTCACCCCGGGAAGTGCGCCACGAAGGGTTGCAATGTCGTCAAATTCCCAATTGACATACTCGATGTTTGATGAAGGCGGTAAGCTCGCGTTCTCTCATTTCGGAACCATTACACGGATCTTCACGTCTTGTCTGAAAGCGGCTTAACGACCTCCCTGCCGTTCGTTCCGGTAGCTCCAGTAATCAGAATCATGGTTTCTCCTTTTGAAACCGATACAGGCTCGCGCGACTTGTTAGCGCATCAACACAAAGCGGATATCTTCCGTGGGCAGCTAGTAAAAAGGCTCCGGCGGAAGCCGAAAAGACCGAAAAATCAAGCGGTGCCTTAATACCTAATGCGATCGTCATGGCCAGTGCAAATAACAATAGGATCATTCCGCTCAGGAGCGCCGCAATTCGGGTGAAAAGTCCCACGACGAGAGCAAAACCTAGCAATGTCTCTGCGACCGTGGAAGCCCAGGCCAGCGCCGGAATTAACATCGCTGGCACAAACCAATTTAGCTTTCCAGTGTAGGCGACGAAACGAGCAAAATCTCCCCATGCCACGTGAGGTTGTCCATAGGCTCCCCATAGCCCGAAGCGGTCGGCAACTGCGGAAAGAAAGGAGAAGCCCAGCGCGAAACGCAAAAAGACCGTGCTGTAATCCATCGCTCTATTCAATGTCGTATCCATACTTTTGTCTCTTATAGCCGATCTTTTTCGGCGCCTAACGCCATCATTATAATTCTCCTTGTTGGTGGCTCTGGAGTACCTTCTGTGTTTGACATATCAGAGCCTTCTATTCCGGATCTAACATTCAGTGAATGACAGAAAAACAAACCAATGGCCGCCGCTTGCTCGGGAGCGAAGCCGGCGTCTTCGAGTTTCTTGGCTTGGCGCAATGTATCGATCATGCTTTGGATTCCTGTTCCAGGCGGTCGTAAAGCCAGCTCTTGATTAAGGCCTGACGGCTCAGCCCCCCGTACTGGCGCCCAATGGTCGAGCCGGTTAATAAAATGCGCCGGCATATCGACGTTGACTCGCCTCGTTTGCAGTCCTGGCCGGGCGGCTTTGGAGAGATCTATGCCCAGACTTTCCAGATCCTCGCCTTCATCAAAACGCCGATCGAATTCTTCAACGCTCGTTGGCAGCTTTTTCGCTGCCCTGCGCCCGGCGGACGCTGCTAAGCCGGGTTTGCCCCTGGCGATAGATGAAGATCGCTGTCCAGCACGCCCGGCCGATTCCACCGATGCGGTAGCAGCGCTCTTCTGGGGCGTACGGCGTTTTGCCTTCGAGTGCACTTTCATCGTTCCGGAGTCTCTGTGCTTCTTCGAAATCGATCCCGAGCTTAACCTTATTGGCCTGACTCTTGGCCGGATCGTATTCGAAAGGCACTTGCTGGAAACTAAAATTACTGGATAGAAACACAACGGTTTCTATACCAAAACTCTTTCTTCCATTGATTGATGAATGAATCCAAGCTGAAACCAATCAGGCATCGGTAACGGTACCTGAGGATCATATCATCCCCCATCTAAATCCCACGGCTCCCATGCTAACGCGGAGTGTTTTCGCTTGGAGGGTTTGACTCACCCATCTTTTCTAACGAGCTACTACCATGTCAACGAAAGTGCCCACGACGACCTCAACGCCGACCACGAGAATTCTCGCAATCGGAACCATCAATCCCGGCGTCGATCAAGCAAAAGTGCTTGAGATTCTTCCAAACGAAGTTCGGGAGACAGTTAACCTCTACCTGGACGGCAAGATCGACCAGTGGTATTCGTTGCAGGACCGGCGGGGCGTGGTGTTCATTCTGAATGTCACCGACCCCACGGTTGCACACGAGATGCTTGAAAAGCTGCCGCTAGGTCAGGCCCATCTCATGAGCTTCGAACTGATCTCGCTTGGGC
>JAFAVN010000616.1 GCA_019242435.1 Verrucomicrobiota bacterium
ATGTCGTAGCAACCCCATCCGCCCAACCGAGAGGCTTGAAAAACCGCGGAAATGCGGAATATCGGAGCGCGGGTCGGCTTCGGCGAACTCTTTCGAGTCGCCGAAGCCTTTTTGTCCCACATGCCGTTTTCCCCCAAACGACACCAAAAAAAATTGATACGCGTGAATCGCAAATGTTGCGACCGACCTGGCCGGGGGCTGTTTGGGATTTCTTTTTTGGTTTAACCGTGAGCGTTCACGGAGCTGAAAACCAGAATGCGCTTTTTTCAAAGCAGAAATAAACAGAAATTATGGAAATTTAGCAGCAACCGCAGCAGTACCCCTAGACAGCGGTTTTGTCGGCCAGTTGCTACCTACGGGCGTTTTGGATAGCCGCGCTCGAAGTAAGCGCCAACGTCGTCGTTAATCGGCGGCACGCGTGCGGCAAAACCGGTCAGTACAAGCAAATCCCACCGGCGCCCCTATTCAATCAGAGACGGTCGCCGCCAGAAAGGATTCAATACCGGTTAGCGGTAACGCCAGTGACCGCGATACCAAGCACGGCGGCCCCAGTAAGGGTGCCCATAATAACGGTAACCGTACGGACCCCAATAATAACCCGCCGGATAATACCCCGGCCCCACCCAAGCCGGCCCGTAATAGGGAGCCGGGCCGTAATATGCAGGTGCAGGAATAGGAATAGGAATGGGTATTGGAAAGCCGATCCACCAACCGGCCTTTGCCGGCGCCAGCGACACCAGGTTCACCGCGAACACTAATCCTGGGATTAGAAGCAATTTTTTCATAGCGTGGTCATGAGTGGAGACGAATAAGCGGGGATGCCGGTTACGGTTATCAAAGATTCTTTGCAGAATCAACTCTGGGGGACGAGGGAAACGCGGTCGAATGCCATGAACGCGGTGAATACAGCAGGTGCTGGAGGGGAGCCCCTTTATGGGTTCCTAGCTTTGTCCGCTACAAGCAGGCGGCTCCCGAGAATTTCCCGGCGATTTCCATTGATCTTGGGCAATCTGGGGCCGCCCCGAACAGGGGACAAAGCGCTGGAATATTTCCGGGAGCCGCCTGCTAGAGACCAATAGAGATGCCAACCTGCAAAGCGGCTCCCCTCCAGGGCGCTGGGTCAGCATAGCCCTCAGTTCAGGCCATTGACGGCGTTCTGACCGGCTGGCAGCATGCTGGAAATGCTTGATTTGTTTCCGGCGGATTTTGATCGGGATCGGCTGGCGAGCGGACTCCAGGAGCTAAGAGAGAAGCGTATTTATGTAGGCACCTCGTCCTGGAAGTATGAAGGTTGGCTGGGTATGTTATATGATCGCGCAAATTACGAGAATCGCGGCCGGTTCTCAAAGATGCGTTTTGATCAGGAATGCATCTCTGAATACAGCCAGTTTTTTCCAACCGTCTGCGTCGATGCCGGCTATTATCGCTTTCCAGATGAACGATACTTGGAAAAGTTGATCCGACAGGTGCCTTCTGATTTCGTCTTCACCTGGAAAATCACCGACGAAATCACGCTTCGCCGATTTCCGAAACTCCCCCGCTTTGGGGAGCGCAAAGGGGAACTGAATCCGAACTTTTTGAATGCCGACCTGTGCTGCCAATCGATTCTACGCCTGCTCGAGTCCTATCGAGAACAAACCGGTCCGTTGATTTTTGAATTTGCCGAGTTCCGCCTTTCGGACTTCCGGGGATGCGACGATTTCCTGGAACAGCTCGATCACTTTTTCAGTTCCCTCCCCTCGGGCTGGTCCTATGCCGTGGAAATCCGGACCGAAGAATTTTTCACCGCAGCTTATTTGGCGCTGCTGGCGCGTCACCGAGTTGCACATGTGCTCAGCCAATGGTCCTACATGCCGGAGGTGAACGAGCAGCTGAACCAACCCAATATTTCCACGGCTGACTTTAAGGTGGCTCGGTTTCTTTTGCGGCGTGGCCGATCATATGAACGAGCCGTGCAGCTTTTCAGCCCGTACCGGGAGACCAAGGAAGTGAACGAACCAGCTCGCGCAGCCGCACGCAGCCTCATCTTCGATCTACCCCAAAAGGATGGAAAGCCGATCTTCTGCTACATCAACAACCGATTAGAGGGAAATGCCTTAAACACGATCTGGAGTTTGCGTACCTGGTAAGCGGCGTCGCCGGAAACGGCATTTTTCCTGCTTGCGTTCAGTCAGGAAGGCATCCATAGCGGAACTCGAGGGACGGAGTTGCCCGTCACAAAGGAGAGACCAATTATATGCACCCCATCAAGAGCTTCAATGTATCGCCTCGTTTGCCGGTTGAGATTGAACCCCTCGACGAGCTTGCCGGGAACCTGTGGTGGACCTGGGAACCGGATGCACGAAAGCTTTTCCGCGACTTAGATCCCGCCCTTTGGGATCGCACCAATCACAACCCGATCCGCATGCTGCAGCTTTGTAAGCAGGCTCGCCTCCTGGAAGTGGCCGCAGACGACGATTACCTGCGCGGCATGAAAAACGTCTACAGCAAGTTCAAGGCTTACATGACGCGAAAGGAGACCTATCGCCGTTCCCGCCAGAACTCGATTTGCATCGCTTATTTCTCAGCTGAGTTCGGGTTCCACGAATCGGTACCCAACTATTCCGGCGGTCTCGGTATTCTCTCAGGAGACCACTGTAAATCCGCCAGCGATCTCGATCTCGATTTTCACGCGGTAACTTTGCTCTACCGGCATGGCTATTTTAAGCAGCAAATTAACAAGGAGGGCTGGCAGGAAGCGGTCAGTCTGAATCAGAATTTTCATCATCTACCGGTGCAAGAGGTGAGGCATGGAGACCAGCCTGTGACGATCACGGTGGATATCCTGGATCGCAAAGTGACGGCTAAGGTGTGGGAGCTGCAGATCGGTAGGATCAAACTCCTGCTCCTGGATACCGACATCCAGCAGAACTCACCGGAAGACCGGCTTATTACGGAACAACTTTACGGTGGCGATTTTGAGATGCGAATCCGCCAGGAGATCCTCCTTGGTGTGGGCGGCGTCCGGGCCCTACACGCGTTGGGGATTAAACCCGACGTTTATCACATGAATGAGGGACACTCGGCATTTCTCTCAATCGAGCGGATCCGCCAATATATCCAGGGAGACCGCCTCAACTACTACACTGCTCTGCAAGTAGTTGCTTCCTCCAATATTTTTACTACCCACACGCCCGTTCCTGCCGGCAATGATGCATTTTCTCGAGAAATCATGGGGCGCTATTTCGGCAAATACCCGAGAGATCTGGGAATCACATTTGATGAACTCTTCAGCCTGGGCCAACCAATAGTTAACCAGGACAATTCCTTCAGCATGACGATCCTCGCCTTGCGCACCAGCCGGCAGGCTAATGGTGTCAGCAAGCTGCACGGCGAGGTCAGTCGCGGCCTGTGGAGAGATGTATGGTCCGGAGTGCCTGAACCGGAGGTGCCGATTACCAGTATTACCAACGGCGTACATACTAAGACCTGGACGGCCCCCGAGTTTCATCGCATGTACGAAAAGTATCTCGGACCGGACTGGGAAGAACATCTCACCGATGGTGAATACTGGCGCCGGGTGATTGATATTCCGGACGACGTTCTCTGGAACACTCACCATTTGCTGAAGGTCCGGCTGATTGAATTTCTCCGGGAACGCATTCGCGTGCAGCGAGCGCGAATCGGTGAGTCTCCGGAGCAGCTTCGGAAGGTCAACACGTTGCTTGATCCGGAAGTACTGACCATCGGTTTTGCCCGGCGATTCGCTACCTACAAACGCGGCAGTCTGCTCTTTTCCAATAAAGAGCGGTTACTGAAGCTGATCCAGAATCGCGAACGCCCCGTTCAATTCATTTTTGCCGGCAAAGCCCATCCGAAAGACGAACCCGGCAAAGCATTGATCCAAGAGGTCTACCGCGCCTCGCGAGATGCCGGTCTGGAACATGGATTGCTTTTTGTGGAGGATTACGATACTTACATCGGCCGCCGGCTTTATCAGGGAGTGGATGTCTGGCTTAATAATCCATTACGCCCGTTAGAGGCAAGCGGCACCAGCGGGATGAAGTTGCCACCCAACGGCGGTTTGAACTTCAGCGTGCTGGATGGCTGGTGGTGCGAAGGTTATAACGGGAAAAACGGTTGGCCAATCGGACCAGAAATCCAGGGCGGAAGTGTCCAGTTCCAAACGGAGGTGGACACCGATAGCCTGTTCAACATTCTGGAGAACCAGATTGTTCCGCTCTATTACGCGAAACCAGATGGCAGGCTGCCGCTGGCTTGGATTCAGCTGATGCGCGAATCGATCAGGAGCGTGACACCGGTGTTCAACACTCATCGCATGGTGAAAGAGTACAATGAGCGGTTGTATGAACCGGCAGCCATATCGTTCCGGACCTTAAGTGCAAATGGATTCAAGGCGGCCATTGAACTGGCCGACTGGAAGCACAAGACCCGAACCGACTGGGGCCAGATCAGGATCCAGGACGTGGATGTCTCGCCTCCGGACAGCACCAAACTGTTCGTCGGTGAAAAGCTGACGGTATCCGCCAGTGTATTTCTGGGGCCGGTGGATCCCTCTCATGTCAGAGTTCAAGCTTACGTGGGCACCACCGATAACAGCACGCTTCACAATCCTTACGCCGTCGATCTTCCGCGGTTCGAAAAGAAGGGTGATCCAGGCTGGTTCCGATTCAGCGGTGATATTGTGACCTCCGATAGCGGAAGTTACGGTTTTAATTTACGAGTGATTCCGACGCATCCGCATCTGATCCAGGATCATGAGCTCCGGCTCATTACGTGGGCTTAGAATGCGCGGGAACGACGGCGAGCACACGGAAACGCGGCAACGGCCGGGTCGGACGGTAATGCCCGGAACTATGGGAACAGGGGAACGTTTGGAACGTTTGGAACGTTGGGAACGCCGGGAAAGTTGGGAACGTCGAGAACGTCGGGCACGTTGGGAATGTTGGGAACGTGGGAACGTTGGTAACGTCGGTAA
>JAFAVN010000621.1 GCA_019242435.1 Verrucomicrobiota bacterium
TCGCCTTGTTTGGATCGTTAGTTGCGCAGCCAGTCACATTCATTTCCGGCATGAAACAATCCTTATGTATCTCAGCAGCGTTATTCTTGTTAGCCTCGGCACTCGCTGGCAGTCGCCGGAGGCGACTGCATGACAAATGATAGAAGACAAATTGGCGGGCGGCTGAAAAGCTGGCGCGGCAAGATCATGCCAATTTCTTATTTGTTATCTGTCATTTGTCATGCACGAGCTTGAAGTGAGTGGTAAATACCCGATTGCGGAAACGGCGGCCCTATTCGCCGAACCGGCTCGAGCGGCCATTTTAGTGGCGTTACTGGATGGCCGGAGCTTACCCGCGTCTGAGTTGGCCTTAATCGCTAACGTGTCCCCTCAGGTGGCTAGTATGCATCTTGCCAAGCTTCTGGCCGGTCGGCTGGTTGTTGTCACCCGTTTCGGCCGCCATCGCTACTACAAACTCGCCGATGCCCAAGTCGCCCACGCGGTGGAAGCAATGGGAGCGCTCAGCCAGACCTTACGTCCCACTCAAACGGCGCCGAATTCAGCGATCCCTCCCTTACGAATTGCTCGCAGCTGTTACGATCATTTAGCTGGGAAGGTTGCCATCCAGATCTGTGACTCCTTACTAAACCGCAGGATACTACTCTCGGTAGAGGACACCTTTCAGTTAACCCGACGGGGAGAACGTTGGCTGCAAGACCTGGGTATCGATCCCGAGAATCTGCGGCGTAATCGAAAACGGCCTCTGGTTCGTAAGTGTCTCGATTGGACCGAACGAAAATTCCACATAGCTGGAAGTCTTGGCGCGGCTTTACTCGACCATTTCTTTGCCCGGAAACTGGTAAAACGTGAGCACAGCTCTCGGGTCTTGATCATCACCGATGCTGGCTCTCAATTCCTAAAACAAGAGTTCGGGATCGAGTTGGAATAGTGGTCGAAGGCGACGATTTGCCGGACAACATCCGGAAGCAGTCTTCTCACGCCGGAGAAAGGCTCAGATCAGTTTTTGGCCGACTAATCTTTCCAGAGTTCGCAAGGGTGACTGGTCTTTATGCCGAAGCTGCTCAAGGTCGATCAGAAATGTTTGTTCAAGTTGATACTGCCCGCGAATGGCGGCATGCGATACTTGATCGGCAAAGACCAGCCAGGTACTTCCGGCCGGAAAATCGAGTTCAATCTTTTCGACCTCCGCTTGATAACGCTCGTCGGCCTTCATCGCGTCGTGCAGCCGAAGCATATAATAGTCGTAAGGCGTTTGCCTGCTCTTGGTAATGCCGAAGAGCTGGAGCAAGGTCGCAGAAAATGGAACCGGCGGCTTAATAGAGGATAGAAACCGTTTAGCAACCTGTTCGAACGGTTCACCGATTCGCCAAATCCGGCCTCGACCGTCGGGATTGATGTTGCAGAATAGTCTCAGGATTCTCTTGCCCTGGGTAGGCGACGAGGGGAACGCATCAACATGCAGCCTGGTATCATCTTTGCGCCAGGAACTTGCCCGCCCCTCAATTTCAACCGGTCGGAAACTGGCGCGGGCTTGATTCAATCCGTTTCGATAGTCGGGCGATACCCGCATTAGGAGTTGCCGAGCGAAATCCGCGAAGCGCTGCATCATGCCCTGGAGCAACGCCGTGGTTTCTTGCGAGGTGGTAATCCCGCCGAGCTTCCTAGTCGCCGGGTTGTAACTGACGTTCTTAGAGTCCTTATTAAGCAGGCTGGGAGAAAAGAGAGGTTTATCCGAATCAGTTACCGGAAATCCGTAGCGAGGCAGGAACACGACGTATCCCGCCTCAAGCGCTTCGATTGTCCGGTCACACACATCCTGGGACAAAGCTTCTGTCCCCGGCCCAAGATCGATAACTTCTGTGGTCTTCATTAGCTTTGGGGTACAGCCAGGCCCCCTGCTGAAGTCTCCAACATTATCAGACCTAAAAATGGCTTGCCAAATTAAATTTTGGACCGCGAATGAACGCGAAGAGTTGAACCACAGATGCGCACGGATAGGCTCGGACAAAATAGAGGAACGGCGAGTAGACCGGGCGCCAGCGGCGAAAGCCGTGACTCAATATGGCCTCTAGACGGTTGAAAAACGGCTCCGGGGGAGCCAGATATTTATAGGTGCAAATGCAACAAAAAGAGCAGCTCCGTGGGAGCGAT
>JAFAVN010000012.1 GCA_019242435.1 Verrucomicrobiota bacterium
TAGCGCAACCCAGGGCCGGCAAACCCACGACCCGTATCCGTGAATGAAGCCGATGCCTAACTATGACGATGTAATGCACATTCTTAACTTGGCATCGCTCCCAAGCCGCTGCGCCCGGCTCGGTTCATACGCTCCGAGCATTGATGTTTACGGCTCTTATTTTCCGGCTTGGCTAGTTTGCTTGGCAATCGGGGTTGTTCTGACTGTCCTCGTGAGCATTATTGCGCGTTCCTTCGGAATAAGATCGTTTCGTTCGTTTGGCCCTTTGCTATCGGTAAGTCTCATTCTGATCTTCAGCATTGCTACCTGGTTCTTGTTTTTCGCATCCTAACTTAGTTCATGAAAGTGAGTGACAAAAAGCAGCCGGACTTTGACACCGGATCGGAGAGCCGCTCGACCCGGCGCAAACTCAGCTCGGTGCTGATGCCGATTATTGGTCTGGCGATACTGATTTTGGCTTTCGTGTTAAGCCTGGCCGCCTGGAATTTCAATGAACGCCACCCAAGAACAGATGATGCCGTGGCGCGGGCAAATCTGATCGGCATTGCGCCCCGGGTCTCCGGTCCCATCACGAAGGTTAACGTTAGTGACAACCAGATGGTAAAAAGCAGCGAACTCTTGTTTGAAATTGATCCGGCAGACTTTCAGTTAGCGGTTGACCGGGCGCAAGCGGCTCTCGCTGCGTTAGATCAACAAATCGAAACCGCCAAATCACAGGATGCCCAGTTAAAGTTCCAAATCAAGGCGGCCGAAGCGGCGGTTCAGCAAGCAACCGCGGAGCGTGACCAAGCCGCGGATACTTTACATCGGCTTGAACCACTGTTGCCAAAAGGCTTTACCACCAAGGAACAAGTTAACGAAGCGCGAACGAAACTCGCCGCACTCGAAGCGGAAGTTGGGCAAGCAAACGAAAAGCTTAACCAGGCTCGAGTGGCGGTCAGCCCATTGGCCACGCTTCAGGCGCAACGTCCAGGTGCTGTGGCGACGCTGCGCACCGCCCAACTGGAATTGTCCTACACTCGCATCTATGCGCCATTTGATGGTCAGGTGGTAGGACTGAATATATCAGAAGGAGCTTACGCCCACGCCGGAGTCGAAGTTTTCGCCTTTCTCGACACGCGGAAATGGTATGTGCTGGCGAACTTTCGCGAACGGGAACTGCAGAGCATCCGTCCGGGCATGACGGCGGAGGTTTATCTTTTATCTAACCCGGACCGTCGTTTCCAAGGAATCGTTCAAGGGATTTCTCCCGCCGTACAGTCTCAAGAAGACAACGTCGAGATTAAAGGACTGCCATTCGTTAAGCGCGACCTTAATTGGGTACGAATCGCTCAGCGTTTCCCGGTTAGGATTGAGATCGAGAATCCGGACCCGACTATTTTCCGCATGGGTACGACTGCGGTAACGACCATCAAGGGTTTCGCGCCTTCCGGAAATTGACTAATCGGATGTCAGGAAGAACCGCCAATTACCCGGGCAAAGTTGAGCGATCACGAGACGAACTCGTCAACATTTTTTGGGAGGAGCTCAAACCATTTCCGGGTCGCGGACTGGCGTCGCTTCGGCTAGCTATCGTTTGTACAGCCGTTGTTTTACTATCAAACACCTTCCGATTGCCATTTCAGGATGTATTACCCTTCTTAATTTTGTTCGTATCAAAAGAAGAAAAAGTAACGACTACCGTTACCGCCGTTTTGGCTTTGTTTGCAATAACTGTGGCTGTCGGAGCTGCTATCTTGATCTTCAAGGGCACAGGTAACCGACCCGAATTCAGGATTCCGGCGATGGCGGTAGAGATCTTTGTCGGTATGTACCTATTTCGCATCCTATCGATCGGGCCGGTGGGATTTATTCTGGCCTTTATCGTATCTGTGTCGCAAAGCGTAGTTGACCTCTTTCCTACGCCGGAGGAGGCCGTACACAAAATGCTTTGGGTTTGGGTTGCGGTGGCGCTGGCAGCGGGATTGGGTTGGTTGGCGAGTCTGGTGCTATTTCCCGCTTCGCCAAAGCGACTGCTCCAGACAGAGTTTGTCAGCCACTGGCAAACCGTAGCAGAGGCCGCGAAACAATTGAGTATTAATTCGCCGGGTGCGGCCAAGTACGTGCTAGGTCCCCTGGTTAAGCGAGGTCCGATGCGATTTCTGAAGCTTCTT
>JAFAVN010000138.1 GCA_019242435.1 Verrucomicrobiota bacterium
CGTAACGCGATCACTCTGAGTCGATTTAAATCAGGCGCCGACGATATACCGAGGCTGGGCCGGTCACAAATGCTGATATGCTCGAAGCGCGAAGGAATAGCCGCAAAAGAACGCAAAAAACTAAAAAAAGAAGTTCGAGGAGAAGGAGTTGCAGGAGTGCAGGAATATTCGGTGGACGCGCTGCCACTCGTTCCGGCCATTTTTTTTCGCGGCCAGCTTCCCTTATCTCGGCAGTAGACCGCTGAGGATTACCAGTGCGGCGCGGTCTGTTGCTCAGATTGACCGGGCGGACGAACCCGGAAGCGCTCGCATAGCTCCGAAAAGCGCTATTCTGAACTCCTACACCTCCTTGAACTCCTCGAACTCCTTCCCCTTTACATTTTTTGCGGCTATTTCTTTCTTGACCGCGTTCCCCATTCCCCACACTGGACTCCACACTCCTCCTGCTTATTTTACCTGGGTGTTCGGGATTTTTGATCGGTACCTTCTGCGAAACTTTTTAGTGCCCTTTTTCTATGCCTTGTTCGGGATGCTAGGGATCTGGCTGGTGTACGACATGGGCGTCCAGGGGCCGACTTTTGTCGAATTGCATCTCTCAGCCCGGGTCATCGCTCTCTATTACCTGGCGCAGGTGCCGTACATGCTGGTCTTGTGGATGCCGCTAGCGGTCCTGCTCGGATTGCTTTACGTCCTCACCAGGATGTCGCGGCGTAATGAGATTGTGTCCATGCTCGGCGCCGGGCGTAGCATACCACGCGTGTTGCTACCTCTGGTGGTATTTGGATTAATACTCACCGGGATTTGCACCTACCTCAACTACGACCTGGCCCCTCGCGGTTATTACGTCATGAACA
This sequence comes from Verrucomicrobiota bacterium, assembly GCA_019242435.1. Lineage (GTDB taxonomy): Bacteria > Verrucomicrobiota > Verrucomicrobiia > Chthoniobacterales > JAFAMB01 > JAFAVN01. Next base: position 855 of record JAFAVN010000138.1, read on the forward strand.
ATATGATGGACGAGGTCTCCAAAGGCCATTCCAAGATCACTTACCTCGACGAGCACATCTTTGTGAACCGGAAAGAGCATCGAATCTGGTTCATCCAACTGCTCGACACGCGGATTGCCGAGGTGAAGGGTATCGAGATTACCCAGCAAGACGCTAAAGAGAACATCCAGTGGGTTGCTTATGCTCATTCCGCCAGCCGCGACCCAGCTACCGGCGCCTGGACTCTCTATGACGGTAAGATCTCGTACATGGATCCGGACGGCAACATCACCAATGAAGACTTTTTTGATCAAAAGGAAATCACCGGCTGGACAGAAACGATCTGGCAACTAGGCAGTTCAGCGCTCAAGGGTCGAATGATGACCGTACCTGAGCTCCAACATTATCTGCGAGTGAACTCTGATTTCCCGAAAAGTACGTTAGCAGAGTATGAGACACAGTTCTGGTACCGGTTCTCGCTGCCGGTCAATGTCCTGGTGGTGATTTTCCTGGCGAGCCCATTATGCGTCGTGTTTTCTAGACGAGGTTCTCTCGGAGGTATTGCCGGAGGACTATTCTTGTTTATCGCGCTCTTCGCTTTTGGGAACCTTTTCACCGCGCTTGGCCAAGGCTCGCGAATATCCCCGATCCTGGCTGCGTGGGTACCGGGACTCGGCTTTCTGTTGATTGGCCTCTTTTTAGTATACCTTCGGTCTACCAACCGTTCGATTCCGTTTTTGGGGTAAGGCGGCAATCCCCGTGAAAATCCGCCATTCAGATTTGATATGCGATTCACACATCGAAGCTTTGAAGAACAGAACCAGCGCTTAGATGAAGTGACCGATGAAAAAGAGGGGACACGCGTCAGGGTCATCGATCAAGGTGCTGAGCTGGTCAGCCTGGCAAAACGCCGAACTGAGCAAGATTGGGTTGGCTACCTTTATCGAGATGCCGACGTCAGCATCCCGGCGACCGGCTGGAAGAATCATGCCACCGTCATGGGCTACTACGTTCATCGGCTGCTCGGTGAACGCAGCCTCTACCAGGGAGATGAAATCCACGATGGTAATCACAGTTTCCTGCGCCGGAAAGTTTTTGCTCCTCCAACTATCACCATCGAGGATGACCGCGCGTCCCTGAACTATCGATTACCGGCGGACGCGATTGAGAAACACGAATACCCCCGCCGAGTTGCATTCCAAATCACCTATACCCTTTCCGGCGACGATCTGCATGTCACCTTTTTCTTTGAAAATCTAGAGGGAGAGCGGCCGGCCCATGTTAGTTTTGGGCTTCACCCAGGGTTTCGTGTCAGCTCGATCGACGATGCCAGGATTATCCTGCCCCGAGGTAAATACCGGCGTTACATTGCTCCAGGAAATTTTTTGAGTGGAGAAACCACCGAGTTCACTTCGGCTGGAGGTTCTTTTCCATGCAAACCATTTGAGCTGCCCGACTCGTTTCTAATCGAACCGTTGGACACCGACGAATCTGTTATCAAACTTCAAGATTTAAAAGAGAATCGGGAGGTACAAGTCGACATATCCGAAGCTCCTTTCTTTACGCTGTGGAGCGACCTCAACCCGTTCATTTGTATTGAGCCATGCTGGGGCCTGCCTGATCATCACCAACAGGAAGCCTTTGAAAAGAAACTCGGCATCCAGGAAATACCGCCTTCAGGAACTCTGAAGCGGGAGTGCAGTTTCCGGTTTCTCTAGCGGGCTGTAAGGGAACCTGGAAGGTCTAGGGTCTCTTCCGCTCCGGCAACCCTTCCGGAGTCTTTGCCCATGACACCGACGAATCTCATCCATACTCTGAGGCGCCGCGCCGAACTCCAGCCAGGTGTCCCGGCCATCGTTGACCGTACCTTTTGGGGAGACCGAGTCCTGGGTTATGCCGCTCTCAATCGCTCGGTCGATTTTCTCGCCTTGCGCTTGAGTGAAGAGGGCATCAGGCACGGGGATCAAGTTTTGATGCTACTGGATCCAAGCCACGAGCTTTATCTTTTCCTGCTCGCCTTGCTGCAAATAGGTGCGGTTCCCGCGTTGTGTGACAGCTGGGCCGGCCTGAATCGGTTCTCGCAATGGCTGGACCAATCACAGCCGCAGGCTTGTATTCTGCCGCAATCCAAGTTGTTGGCCCAACGGTTCCATCGTCAGCTGCGGCCGATTCCCAAGAAATTGTTCCCACAAGCCTTCCATTTCGAGAACCGCATTCTGCGCATCGGTAGACTCGGTACGCCGATGGAATTACCGGTAGAAGACCTGGCATTGATTGAATTGAGAAAAACCCTGCCAGGGACTCTCACGGCCCGAGGTTGGACGCAATCCCAACTCGCTCGCTCCGTCCAGCGCTTGGCTAATCATCTCAAGCTGAAGGCCGGCGAGATTGATCTTTGTGAACGGCCTTTGCTCTTTCTGGCAAATCTTACAGCTGGAGTAACTAGCGTGATTCCGGTACGCCCAGGACCGTTGAGCCGGAGCAGACGTAACCGCCAAGTGGAAAAATTCAAGCCAATCCGGGTAACAGCGCCTTCTGCTTTCCTTTTACACTACCTGCGAACCAGCTCTTCGCCGTTGCACAAAGTGTTCATTCTGGATGCTCCGCTTCCGGCCGATACGCTCGAGTTTTTCGTCAGCTGCCAGCACTTCGCGAATATCGAGCTTCTTTTCGGAGAAGATTCACCTCTTGCTTCCTGCTCTTTACCCTCATACCAAAACGTCGGGATCGATGGATGGGTCGGAGATCCTTTCGACGACGTCAGGATCCGGGTAGAGCCCGCAGAAGACAGCATGGGTGCTACCCAAAAAACAATCGATGTTCCTAGCCCCCCGCCACCCGGCGAGTTACTGGTGTGCGGCAATTTCCTGGCTAAACCTTTGAGCCTCGACGGCAAAGTTGATCGTTCCGGCTTGGTCGTGTCGGAGAACGGCGAAGAATGGATCAGAACCGGTCACCGAGGCCTGCTGCACGACGATGGGAAGTTCACGGTTGCTATAAAGATTTAGCTCCTACGGAGCCGGTCTTTGCCTCGGTATAATGCCGACGGCGGATCGAAAAACGGCGGACTAGACATTGATAAGCGCCGACTTCGCCGCCGAGCCTAAAGTGTTACCCATGTTCTGAACCCGGCCGTTCTGAACCCAGCGCCCACCACCCAGACACTCCCTTCTCACCTCTCCCTCCCTACTCTGTCACGTGACTTGTCCCACCCGGTTTCGATACGTGGACGATGCTGTACAAATGCGCGTTGATAGCGCG
>JAFAVN010000272.1 GCA_019242435.1 Verrucomicrobiota bacterium
ACGACATCGACGCCGACCACGAGAATTCTCGCAATCGGAACCGTTGATCCCGGCGTCGATCAAGCCAAAGTATTTGAGATTCTGCCAAACGAAGTTCGGGAGACAGTCAATCTCTACCTGGACGGCAAGATCGACCATTGGTATTCGTTGCAGGATCGCCGGGGCGTGGTGTTCATTCTGAATGTCACCGACCCCACGGTTGCCCACGAGATGCTTGAAAAGCTGCCGCTAGGTCAGGCCCATCTCATGAGCTTCGAACTGATCCCGCTTGGCCCCCTTAACCCGCTTCGGCGCTTGCCGGGAATGACACCGACACCTCAGTAGTCGCGATAGCCGCGGTTGAGCGGCACCAAAACCAGGCGTCATGCGCGCATCATTTAAGCGAAATGATGCACGATGAGAAAAACCCAACTAAAGCAAATCAGGCTCCCGAGAGCCGCCGCTCGCGCTATCCTTCCTGGCTCAAGCCGATCGCGCGTAAGTCGATGACGATTGTTTTTCCGAGGGCATGGTTGGGGAGCCGTTTCGGCGTTGAGCAAGTTTGCGGTCGGACCTGATCGCCGAGGGCGAACCGCCGAACTTTTCGGTCAATGCCTGGAGCACGCTCAGCGTGAATGCTACGCCGTAAGATAGCAATCGCGGAACCTCGGCGGAGCGCTCATCGCAATTTGGATGCGCACCGACGCTCTGAAACTTTGCGTTCTCAATTCCGTTGTATGGGTTTGAATCCCAAAAACAGCCAATGAAAGAACCATCAGATTTAATTTTTCCAAAACTGGCGACGATTACCTTCGCAATCAGCCACGGCGACCACGCTAGACCAAAGGTGTCTTGATTGGGTTAATCACAACTACCCAGACATTAATCATTATCGAGGATTTCTTTAAATGGCGTGCAAAGTAAAGTTATTTACCATGGAGTTCCTAGATTGGAATTTGTCCTGGCCAAATTTTTTGTTCAATACGACGACAATCCGGCTACCCGTCAGGTTCAGATTGGAACTCGAAGAGGGTAGCAGCAAATCCGATTGTTATATAACGCAGTATAAGAGGGGTCGAGTGGAAGATAGCGGCCAGGTGAAAACCTTTCCAGATTGGGTGGTAGACGCCGATTCTTATACTAACTCGTGGTGGAATGGCTCCGATTGGTACGGCGGTGACGGCAGTTGGAGTTGGTTCGGGAATGACGTGGCGAAGTTTGAGGACGAACCGGGATTTAACAATATAGAAAGAAAGGCTTTCCCCGTGTACTGGGGAGGAGTCGCGCGCGCAGGTTTCTTCGAATTTAGAACGGTGGTATCGGCGGCAGCAGATGGTGTCAACCCGGTTACGGAAGTGGCATCACTATATTGGGGTATGCTGATCAGTGTGAGATCCCCCGACAAAGGTGGTTTCTATCTAAGCGGAAGCCGCTTCGAAAGATTCTCTCCATTCACCGCCTCGCCTTAGGTTGCTAATATGAAGAGATGAGCCGTTGGGATCCAGCGTTGTCGGAGCGATTCGTTCATGACTTCGCGAACAGAGCCAATTTCTCGAAGAAATCATCGAAAGTTAGCCGCACATCAATATGCGTGTAGATGCGGATCTGTCGGCCGTTTGGATTGTCCTCATAGGATCCGTTTTCATCAATGGTCGGCGCAGGCCGAGTCACGAATGTGCTAGAGGAAGGCTCGGGATGGAAGCTCGCCTGGAGGGCGGTTAATGTGACCAGGGGTTGGTCGCCGAGGATGTAAGTCTCCCCGAGGCCGGGCGGCGATTTGTTACGCCACTTGTATATATTGACGATATTGTCGTAGAGGAAACTGCCGATCGCTCCCATTGGTCTGACCTTGGTTAGTATCTCTGTATAGCTGATCAGGCACTCGCGATAGGACGAACGAGGTACCTGCCAAAGTTGCAGATCGGAGTCGGTGAAAACGACCTGCGCGGACAACGGGTCGATACGCTGGTTGTACTCGTATTTTCCGACGTCGGGTGGCGGAGGTGCCAGATCAGGGTACTCGGGTCCGCCGATCCAAATAACAATCAGGCGCTTCGCGATCTCAGGTTTAATTAGATAGGCGCTGGCGAGGTCCGTCAGGCCCGCCCCGCAGACCAGGTAAAGAGGTCTGACATCGTCCCGCATCGCCTCGGTGATTATCCCCTCTGCGGCAGCGGATAATTTTGGCGTCCGTCGATCATCCAACCCGGAATTAGATCCTTCGACAACCTTGAAAAAGTGCTCGAGCCCCATGATCCGGAGTGTTTCCTCAGCCCGCGCTTTCGCCTTGGTTGCCTGCATATTGGACGGATCCCATTCGTCGCCCACGGAGAGATGTGACCCGATAATAAGCGGGATTTCGATCGAAGGCGACAGTACGTGGTGAACGAGTGCGAACAGATCATCTGGATCACCTGAGAAGTCGTTGTCAATTATCACCCGCATTCGTGACTGGATGAGGCGTGAGCCAGAATCCCGTGCCGCGGTCGAGCCGAGTGCTAACATGTCGAAATCGATCATTCTTAGCCTTTCATTTAGTTTAATTGAAACCCTGACTCAGAGCAGGCTCCCTTCGCAACCCGCTTCCTTTTGACCGAAATTGGTCATTGCGCCTTTGGCCGCTCCCCGCGGAGCCAAGGCGGGTTCTTTCCCCCAAAGCTGTGGGTTAGCTGTGCATGTATGTCTCCCAGCCAAAATAGGTCGTAAACGCCTCGTTTAGAATCTGCGGCCGAGCTTTCGGGATTGGTTCCCTGAGACAGAAGGGCCTGAAATGAAAGCTCGCCTGCCAACAGGGCAGCGTCACGAGCGGCTGGTGTTGGCGACAGCACCTGCGGCTACACTACGGCACTCTTACTCGCTAACTCGGTCCTTGGCCGCCGAGGTTAATGTTGTCTTGGCGCCTGGTGCGATTACGGAAATATCTCGATAAACTTTATCAACGTGTCCTGACATCAATCCAGGGCCCGTCATTCCCGATTAGTCTTCCTGCCTCTTCCGGTCCCCAGGTACCCGGCTCGTATCTATAGAGCGGCGTGACGTTGTCGAGAATTCCCTCCACGACGCGCCATTGGGCATCGACAAAATCCTGGCGCGCAAAAAGGTCCCCATTTCCCGCGAACGCGTCGCCCAGGAGACGCTGATAGGGAGGCATCGTGGCATCAGCCTGCTCATTAAGTATTAGTTCGACGTCCTGTCCAATCATCCGTTCGCCAGGCACCTTGGCGCGCAGTCCCAATCCAATGGCAATATTCGGGCCGATCCGCATTCGAAGGTGGCAGGACGAGCTCGGAACAATCTCATGAAACACTTCAAACGGCGGCCGTTTAAACTCCACCATTATTTCGGTGGCAGTGACGGGCAGCATTTTACCGACTCGAATATAGATTGGCACATCCGCCCAGCGCCAGGTGTCGATTTGCAATTTGACTGCGACATACGTTTCAACACTAGAATTGGCCCGGACACCGGGAACTTTTTGATACCCGTTGTATTGTCCCCGCACAATGTGTTCCGAGTCGAGCGGCCGCACTGCCTTCAGCAGGCCGGCTTTCTGATCTCGAGCAGCTTCGTGCTCTTGCCCCGTTGGCGGATTCATGGTGAGATTTGCGAGAACTTGCAACATATGGTTCTGCAAGACGTCGCGGATCGCGCCAGTTTCGTCGTAAAATTTTCCTCGATCCTGCACGCCGAAATCCTCAGCCATCGTGATCTGAATCGAGCTCACATAGCTGCGATTCCAGGTCGGTTCCAGTATCGGATTCGCGAAGCGGGTATACAGGATATTTTGAACTGGCTCCTTACCGAGGTAATGATCAATGCGATAGATGTTTTCCTCGGGAAAAT
>JAFAVN010000051.1 GCA_019242435.1 Verrucomicrobiota bacterium
CTGGCCTCGTCCGGAGAAAATCTCAGACGATAGAGATAGACGTCTTCGCCCTTGTAATTCGTTCGAAGACGGACAACGTCACGCTCATCCGCAGCCACATAGATAAGGGTGAACTGACGATAAAGGCCCGCCAAAGTGGAATATTCCTGCCCTTGTCTCGGCCGAATTTCGATTGAGAAACAGAGGCGTCCTTGCGGACCGAAGTCGAAAGAGGCAAACGGATGGACGATGAAAGGTACCCCCCAGTAATTAATGAACAGGTCGACCGCACGCAGGCTACTCAGATCGAAGTCCCGGGTGTCGTAGCGCGGAGTGAAATCCGTCGCGCTTCGATATTCGAAATTCCGGATATTGTGAACCGTAAAGCGGTCTCCTTCACGGGTGGCATTAGCCAGCACCGCGACTTGCGGTTGCCAATCGGCATCTTGAGTTGGACGCAACGTCAACCACCAGCAGGTGATGCCGAGAAACCCCAGCAGAACCAAAATTCTTCCGCGTAACCGCCCGATAGCGGCGAGCGCTACCGCTCCTACCGCCCACCCGAACGAAGCGATCATCCGCACGAGAGCGGGAGCAGGCAGGTCAAAGTACAGGGCGCCTGCGGCCCAGGCGATGAACAGCGCCGCAATTAAACTGACAAAGACAATCAACCCAAAACGGGTCACGCGCATGAACAAGCGCGGCCCCGGGGCACGAGTAGAGGAAGACCGGACTGCGCTCGGCATACAGAGACTTCGTTTTGTCTTTATTCAGGTGGACCGCAATCCTTTTCTAGGTGTCCGGCGCACATTGCCTTATACGAGCAATGCGTCCCGGCCAGTCGACAAGAACCCTTTCAATCGCCAGCAGCGTCCACCGTCTCGCCCGCCCCTGGCTGCCTGGACTTTTCCAGGTTTCCGCACACTGCCCAGACGGAGGGAATCGTCGTTAGAAGCCCGATAATCGTCAGCGTCCCCCCAATAATCTTGCGCTGATCCCTAGTGAACAGATTAGATGACAAAAGAGCAATGCCGGCTCCGAGGATCGCGCGGGTCACGATAATAAAGCCGAGTTCCGGTAAATCGAGGCGCGCCTGCTTCATGCAATATCCTCCTGTACGCTTGGCGTGGGGTCAAACCACAGGAGTCGATCTTCGAGTTTTTTTCGTCATGGCTGCTCACCCATCGGATCTTCCTCCACTCAATTGCTTCTGGGTCTGATCGACCAGCACCGAGATGATGATCACGATGCCCACGGCTACGAATTGCCAGAAAGGTTCCACGTTCACAAAGACCAAGCCGTACTGAATGACCGCGATAATCATTGCTCCAATTACGGTGCCGGTGATCGTTCCCGAGCCGCCGAACAAACTCGCACCGCCGATAACGACTCCCGCAATACTGTCTAATGGTTGGGGTGGATAGTTATTGGACTGGAGATTAACGATTGCCTTTACTTGGAGGCGCAAAGGTCGGGCCTGTGCTGCGCAGAGAATGGGTTTCGCTCGGAATCATCCGAAGGCGGAAATTCTTCGATAAGCCGCTCTAGAGTCTGCAGACGGTCATAGCGACGGCCGCTGGTGACCGCAAGAGAAGCGACCAGTGAGCCAACGCGAGCTGCGGATCGCCAAGGCAAACCGCGGTACCAAGCAGCCAATACGCCAGCTATAAATGCATCGCCGGCGCCGGTAGTATTAATGGCTTGAACCGGGAGGGCCGGAATGAAGTCCTGCCCTGCGCCAACCACCTCGACAAGAACACCGTGCTCACCATTGGTTACGGCCACGAACTGGCGCACGCCGGCTTGAACGAGTGCTCTGGCAGCCTTAGCGGGATCGCTCTCGCCAGTGATAAGCCTTGCTTCGCTCAGACTGGGACAGAAGACATCGATCTCCGGCATGAGCTTCAGCAGATCCGCCCACGGGCGATTCTCATAATAGGTGACATCAAGCGATGTCAGGACCCCGAGTTTGCCCGCGGCCCGCATGACGTTCTTTAGCGGTTCGCCATCGAGGCCCGGTAACAACATGCTGTAACCGATATGCAGGGCACGAGACCCGAAACTGACCTCGCTCTCCACTTCTTCCGCTGTGAACTGGAATTGATCACAGGCGCCGGCGGCAGTGAGAAAAGAACGGTCCCTGTCTTTCGAAATGGCGACGATGCTGGCGGTGGTGCGTCTTGAAGGTATTGCTCTGATCGCGTTTCGGGTGGCCCAACTGTTCACAAAATCTTTGATGATTGCGCCTAGGTTATCCATCCCAACAGCTGCCCAGGCTGAAACCGGAACACCCAGCCGTGCCAAGGCCATCCCAGTATTAGCGACCGCTCCGCCAGGTACGATCTCGATATAGTCGATGTCTGCGCTCTTGCCGGGGCCCGGCCATTCGCCGATCGGGCCTATTACGAGATCCGCTACCAGAGTTCCTGCAACCGTGATCATAACTTGGTGCTCCGCTTCATGGACTGGAAAATGCGGGGGGATTTAAGTTTCTGCTTTGGGGTTTGCTTGCAATACGCACCAGCAAGTTAGTTTGTTTTAAGATCAAACAAAGGTTCTGTCAACTTTTATTTGCATAAGATCGGCTTCTTACCTGGATCAGGCCAAGTCCTCTAGAAAGGAAGCGTCCGGCACGCTAAACAAGCCGTTAAACACCAGGGCGGCTCCGCCTAACGCCGCGCAATCCCTCCCAAAAGCCGAAACTACAATTTCCAGTCCTTCGACTGTCGGGAATCGCCTTTCCTCCAGTCGCTGACGTACTTCTTTTTCAACAAATGGGTAGAGCTGCGATAGCGGGCCCGCCAGGACAACCAGCTTGGGATTGGTAATATCGGCCAGATTACTTATCGTGAGGGCTAGCCATCGTCCCCAGGTCTGGAGTGCCTTGTGAGCAGTCGATCCGTTCCTTTTGAGATCCTCCAGAAATGCCCCCAGATCTTTTGCTTTTCCGCCTGCCCGTCGATAAGCAGCCAGCAGGTGATTTCGGCCAAGGTAGGTTTCCAGAGGTCCGAGTTCCTCGTCAGGCTGACCCTTAGCAGGATTGAGACGAAGATGGCCGATCTCGCCGGCAAGACCCGACCAGCCGCGAAGCAGCTTCCGATCGGAAATGATTCCGGCGCCCACTCCAAGATCCAGGTGAAGCACACAAAGATCGCTGTAGCCAAGCCGTCCCCCGAACGACAGTTCCGCCAAGGCGGCGGCGTTGGCATCATTCTCAGCAAAAGCTGGTAGAGGTAATTTCGACAAGAGTTCTTTCTTCAGGTCAACATCATGCCAGCCTAGTGTCGGAGCTTTCCGAATCACCCCTTGAGTGTTTAGCAAAGCGGAAACCGCAACGCCGACTCCGCGTAATCGGTCGGAATTCTTCAGTCGTTTGGACCAAACCCGCCGAACCAGGTCAACTAGATCCTGACAGACAACTTTCGGTGTGGCCTTGCGGTTGGGCAGTGTCTCCCGGTAAATGATGGAGCCGATCAGATTGATAAGTACCAGGTGAACGTGATTGGCGCCCAGTTCTGCTCCAAGAAAAAAAGCACCTTCGGGTTCGAGTTTCAGGGCAGCCCCAGGTCGCCCGGTATTTTGCGTAACAAATGCCTCCCCCGTTGGGGTAATAAGTCCTTTTTTAATCAGTTCGTTACTAACCAGAGTGACTGTCGAGCGCGTCAAACCGAGATAACGTGCTAGTTCCGCTCTGGAGAGGACTCCCTTTTCTTTCAGGAGCCTGAGAACGCGGGCTTGGTTTATGTCGCGGAGAAAAGTAGGTCCAGGCATTGCGCCTTTCACAACCGTACCCGAATCTGCGGGTAATCCGATGCGGGATTATGACGTTGGAGAATCTCGAACGGGCTTCTATCTGTCAAAAATTTTTTCCAAATTGGTCTGCGTGCAGCCTGGTTTGCCGGCCTCGAGTGCCGGGACAAGGATAAATAGGCGACAGCCGCCATTCCTCTACGTCCTTTGAACCCTCTCGGTCATATCATCCTTTGCGACGACGAGTTGCTCGAGCAATTTTCGGCCGTGACCCGACGCCCCAAAGAGCGAAAGACGATGCCGCGCGATGTCCCGCAACTTCGCGGTCACGTGTCTCAGAATCTGTTGATGACGCGGTTCATGGTCCGGCGGAAGAGCGGCGCCTTCCTCCAGTCCTTCCACAAATCCCCGAATCAGCGCTGCGCCGATATTAACTTTATAGACGTTGAGGCTAGCCGCGACTTTGATGTCGTCCGGATGAATGCCGCTGCCCCCGTGCATAACCAAGGGGATACGCGTGCTTTCCGCGATCTGGCTTAAAAGGTCGAGGTCTAACCGGCTCTTTTGGCCATGCATTGAGCCAACCGAAACCGCCAAGGTGTCGGCGCCCCCTTTCTGTACCATTTCGGCCGTATCGTGTGCCGCTGCAGTGATCGCGTGGCCACCCTGATATTCGCCCCCGAACTGGCCGATCTCGGTCTCGAGAATGGCGCCAGCGGCGTGCGCGGCTTCGGCAAACCGCGCGGTTCCCGCGATGTTCTCCGTCAAGGGTAAGTGTCCGCCGTCGTACATCACGGAGTAGTAGCCTCGTCGTAGAGTCCGAAAAATATTGTCATCCTTGCCAGGATGATCCTGGTGCATCAACACCGGCGCGGCGGACTTTTCGGCGAGCGACCGAATAATCGCGGAGAGTTCGTCCATGCCTGCGTAATTGAAATTGATGAAGTCGGTCTGCACCATCACAGGGGCATTTTCCAGTTCCGCCGCCTCGATGACTGCGCGCGCCATCTCCAGGTTGCTCACATTGAATGAGGGAACGATAAACCGGTTTTGAAAGATGTACTCAAGAAACAATCGCGGTTTTGTGACAAACATAATATTTTTTGGTTAGTGTGCTCAGTTGGCCTCTTTTCCAAACCGGGCCTTCGGTTAAATTTTGACAGTTTCCAGCCGCTTCACGGGATGATGGCGATCTTGATGCCCTTTCTTGACCAGGCCAGCTCCAGCGCTTTTTGATAGTCTGGCAGCGGCACTTCGTGGGTGACGATCTCGTCTACCTTGACCTTTTTGCTTTCGAGATAAGCCAGGGCTCTGGAAAAACAGTCGATTTGGGCAAATGAGCCTTTTATCTGCAACTCTCGACGCATGATGTCAGCAGGTGTTATCTGCGCTGTCGCTGCGTCAGCATAGACCGCGTATACCATTATTGTGCCTCGGCGGGACGCTAAGCTGATCGCGTCCTGCAATAATTGGGGAGAGCCGGTGGCTTCCACGACGTAGTCGAATCCATGGGGACTAAGCTCTCGGAGATGCTGGCGATGGATCTCTGGGTCTTGCCGGTCGATCGCCACCACGTCGTCCGCAGCCAGACGGGCAATCAGGTCGAGCTTTGGCCCGGCAGGAGCCGCCACGGTTACCCGAGCAGCGCCGTTGAGCTTTAGCAGCTGAGCTAAAACTTGGCCGGTCGGTCCGGCCCCTAGTAAGAGCACCGTACTGCCCGGTTTCATATCCAGCGTTTCCATGCCGTGAACTGCGCAGGCCGTCGGCTCCACCATCACGGACTCCCGAACGGAAAGCTTTTCAATCGGGAATACCAGATCTGATCGAAGTTTAATGTACTCCGCGAACGCCCCGTTAACCTCTACTCCAATTCCGTCAAGGTTCTCACATTGCAGGAAGTCGCCGCGCTGACAGTAGAAGCATTTGCCGCAAGCCATCGTGGTGCTGGCGGTGGCTCGCTGGCCTTTGTTGAGGCCAGTCACCTCCGAGCCGATTTCAACAATTTCACCGGAAAATTCATGGCCTGGTGTGAGAGGAAATCGAGGTCCGAATTCGCCTTCATGAACGTGTAGGTCCGTGCCGCAGACGCCGCAAGCGTGGACCCGTAGAAGTACCTCATTAGGCCGGATTTTAGGAGTATCAACATCGCGATATTCAAATTTTCGAGGTGCGTCGTAAACGATGGCTTTCATAGCGGGTGGTAATCGGGGAGGAATCGGTTTTTCAAGCCGGTACAAAAAGGCGCCAAACCCTGGGCGACCGCCTTAGTTTGTCATAAGAACAAACAAAGTCAAACCCAGTTTGGGAACTATTTTGGCGGCGCGCGGCTGCAATCGGGACTCTGGCCGATGCCAGC
>JAFAVN010000180.1 GCA_019242435.1 Verrucomicrobiota bacterium
AAATGCCAATCCCCAGATTGCAATACCCGAGGCAATTTCAGGGCCGCTCGCCGGACAAATTTTTACGGGCAGCACAGTTGTTGATGCCAACAATACGTCCGGCTTCTTCACCGGTCATCCGGGACAGGCGTTAGTAGCAATCTACACTCTGAACCAGCCGACTCGAGAGGTGCAAAACGTCGCATACAGCCTGGACAATGGTTTGACCTATACTAACTACTCGGGGAACCCGGTGCTTAACTCTCCGACGGGCGACAATCCGAACTTTCGTGATCCGAAGGTTTTCTTTTATGCGCCTACCAATTCCTGGATTATGACCGTAGCCCTGCCCCGCGCTCATCAGGTCCTGATTTACCGTTCGACTGATTTAATACACTGGGGTCCGTTACCGGTGAGTACTTTTGGACCGGCTGGAATTGATGGCTTCCAATGGGAATGTCCAAATCTTTTCCCGGTTCCCGTGCAGGGAACAAACCAGACAAAGTGGGTTATGATGGTGGGCATCAATCCCGGGGCTCCGCAGGGCGGTAGCATGGACGAGTACTTTGTCGGAAATTTCGACGGCACGACTTTTACGGCCGACGACGCGGTTTCGCGCGTAATGGACTTTGGAAAAGATTTCTATGCGGCCCAGACCTACAATAATGACCCGCTTGGTCGAGCCATTGTAGTCGGCTGGATGAGTAATTGGCAGTACACCCAAGTGGTGCCTACTAGCCCATGGCGCGGGATTTTCGCATTGCCGCGGATTCTCTCCGTGCTTGCTAACCAAAACCAGACTCAAACCGGCGGACTGCTAGTCCAGACTCCTATTTCGCTAGAAGGCTTACACGACAAGACACTGTTCAACGGATCTGCACAGGTGAATGACGCTTCTCCTCTGTCTATTTCTTTGCAGCACAATGGCAGCTTCGAGCTTGAGACCACCCTGGTTGCTCAGCCCACTCCCGGCCAGCTTCAGCAGAGGTTGAATATTGATATCCGCAATTCGGCCGGGGAAACCGTCACCGTGGGTTATGATTGGTCACAGCAACAAGTCTATGTCGATCGCGGCGAAACAGAAGGCTTCAGTAACCCGTTTTTCACCGACAGATTTGCGACGTATGAGGCTAACCCTGATAACTCAATCAAACTTCACCTTTTCGTCGACCGATCGACCTTAGAAGTATTCGTCGACGACGGTGTGCAGGTTTGTACGGCCACGTTCTTCATGCGCCACGGCCCGCCGACCAAAGTGGAGTTGAATGCTGAAAACAACAGTGTTAACGTGCAAAACCTGACCGCCTACAGCTTGAAAAGTATCTGGAGGTGATTAGCCATTGCTTGAAACTACCCCGGATCCGGCAAGCGTATTGTCCATTTGTTAGTTAACTCGTGAACACCGATCCTTGGCACTCCCCCCAACGTATGAAAATCATCAACTTCCTCAGAACCGTTTCCTGGTTCGCCCTGGCAATTGGCTCGACTGTTACCGTGTTTGGCCAAACGAAACTCAGTTCCGTAGCCGTTACAGTCGGAGATCTGGGTAACCCGTTCTTTGTTCAGATTGCCCATGGAGCGGAGGCTCAGGCAAAGCAGTTTAACCCGTCGGTGAAATTCACGGCTGAATCAAGTAACTACGACGTCAACAACCAAAGTAATCAGGTCGACAACTTTATTTCTGCGGGGGTTAAGCTGCTGATCCTTAACGCCGCGGATAGCAAAGGCATCGCCCCAGCCGTGATTCGAGCCAAAGGCGCTGGCATGACCGTGGTAGCCGTCGATGTGGCGGCTGAGGGAGGTGTCGATGCCACTGTCACTTCGAACAACAAGCAGGCGGGCGAATTGGACGGCCAATATGTGGCCGACCGGTTGAAAGGTAAGGGGCAGGTCGTGATCGTCAACGGGCCGCCGGTATCCGCCGTTACTGACCGGGTAGCGGGCTTTCTTGAAGCAATAAAAAAATATCCGGACATTAAGATCCTCTCTCAGGACCAAAATGCCGGTGGCAGCCGGGACGGCGGTCTTCGAGTCATGGCGGATCTCTTAACTGCGTTCCCGAAGATCGATGCTGTGTTTGCTATCAACGATCCCACTGCGATCGGCTGCGACCTCGCTGCACAGCAGGCTCAACGGAAAGATTTTTTCATAGTTGGTGTTGACGGCGCTCCGGAAGTAGTGCCTTCCTTGAAGGACCCGAACAGCTTGATCGCAGCCAGTGCAGCCCAAGACCCGTACACCATGGCCGGTAAAGCAGTGAGCATCGGTTACGACGTGATGAACGGTAAGAAGCCGGCTCAGGAGTTGACCCTGATTCCGGTGGAGCTGATCACCAAAGAAAATGTCGCTCAATACAAAGGCTGGACCAAGTAACGACCGGCCAATTCTTGAGGTACGCGGGATCAGCAAGAGCTTTCCCGGCGTGCGTGCCCTGAAGAACGTCGACCTCCGGATCTGGCCAGGCGAAGTGCATGCCCTGATGGGCGAGAACGGTGCCGGGAAAAGCACGTTGATGAAAATTCTGGCCGGGGCCTATCGGCCCGACGCGGGCGAGATTCTGATCGACGGCAAACCGGTCCAGTTCCGGACGCCGCACGAAGCCCGCTCGGCCGGCATCGGAATCATTTACCAGGAATTAACCGTGGCACCGAACCTGACCGTGAGTGGGAACGTTTTTCTAGGCTCTGAGCTCAAGCGTTTTGGGTTCATGAAAGACACCGCCCAAATGGACAGGAAAACCCAGGAGGTATTGGACCGGCTGGGAGCCAGGTTCAAAGCCTCAGCGCGCGCCGCGCATCTGGCGGTGGCCGAACAACAGCAGGTCGAGATCGCACGCGCGCTGTTCTACAAAAGCCGGATCCTGGTCATGGATGAACCGACGGCCGCATTGTCTGATCGCGAGACCGACCGGCTGTTCGATGTGGTCCGACAACTTCGATCCGAAGGACTTGCTATTATCTATATCAGCCACCGGATGGCTGAGGTCTACGAGTTAGCCGATCGATTATCGGTCTTGCGGGACGGCGAGTATGTAGGCGAGCTAAAACGCAGCGAGTTTGCCGCAGATAAGGTCATCGAGATGATGGTGGGCCGGCGTTTAGAAGATTTCTACGAGCGCGCTAAGCATACCGTTGGGGAAGTCGTTCTCGATGTTAGAAACATGAGCGACGGTAAACGGGTGAAAAATGCCAGTTTCCAGCTTCGTAAAGGCGAAGTCCTAGGGTTAGCGGGACTGGTGGGAGCCGGGAGAACAGAACTGGCCAGGCTAGTGTTCGGAGCGGACAAACGCAAGTCCGGCGAAGTTTATCTCACCGGGCGAAGGTTGAAAATCAATCAGCCCCAGGACGCGGTCCGCGCTGGTATCGGGTATGTGCCAGAGGACCGAAAATTACAAGGCGTTTTTCTGCAGATGTCATCGGCCGAAAATATTACCATGAACATACTGGAGGACTGCGCCACCGGAGGCGTCCTTAACTTTGCAAAATTAAAGACGCGGGCCACCGCGGAGGTAAAATCGCTCCGTGTCCGGACGGCATCCCTGAACTCGCGAGCCGGGGGTTTATCGGGCGGTAACCAGCAAAAGCTCCTTTTGGCGCGCTGGTTGGAGATCAATCCGAAAGTCTTAATGCTGGATGAACCTACGCGCGGAGTCGATGTCGGCGCCAAAGCGGAGATTTACGGCTTAATTCATCAACTCGTCGAAAAGGGAATGGCGGTTCTTTTTATCTCTAGCGAACTACCGGAAATCGTCGGTATTTGCGACCGCGTCTTGGTGATGCGGGAAGGAGAAATCACCGGCCAAGTGGGTGGTGATACCGGGATCGATATCACCCAACAGAACATCATGAAATTTGCGACGGACGTTACCCGGAGCGGATCAACCAATGGCAACTGAGATTACAACCCCATCGGCCGAGCTGGCAGAAACTAAGCGCAAGGAGCGCACCCGATCGTTGATCCAATTGGCGGGCATGCTCCCCGTGCTCATTGTTATCTGCATCTTGTTCGCGGCTCTGACGCCGAATTTCCTGACCCAGAACAACATGGTCAACGTGGTCCGGCAGGCATCCATTAATATTGTGCTCGCAGCCGGGATGACATTTGTCATTCTCACTGGCGGAATTGATCTGGCTGTGGGTTCGGTGCTCGGATTTACGGCGGTAATCGCGGTCGTCGTCTCCCTGATGCCTGCGTTAAGCTGGGCGGCAGTGCCGATCGCTCTGCTCGCAGGATGCCTGATTGGCGTGTTAACCGGAATGACAGTGGCCTACATTGGATTACCACCCTTTATTGTCACACTCGGCACTTATACTGCCATCCGCGGAGCCGCTTATTTGGCGGCTGGAGGCACTACCGTGATTAACAGTAAAATCGGGTTTTCCTGGATCGGGAACGGCTATGTCGGCCCGGTGCCGTGGTTAGTTATTATCGCTCTATTAACTATCGCCATCAGCGCATTCATTCTGCATGGCACGGTGTTAGGCGTGCATGTGTACGCAGTTGGTGGCAATCCTCAAGCCGCTCGTCTAACGGGCATCCCGGTTCCGTTCGTATTGATCTTTGCTTACGGCGTCAGTGGGTTGCTCTCCGGGCTTGGAGGTGTTATGAGCGCCAGCCGTTTGTACAGTGCTCAAGGGCAGCTCGGCATTGGCTATGAATTGGATGCGATCGCCGCTGTCATTTTAGGGGGCACCAGTTTCTCAGGAGGCATTGGCACCGTTTTCGGAACCTTGATCGGTGCGCTGATTATTGCAGTCCTCAATAACGGGCTGACTCTTATGAACGTCTCCTTCTATTGGCAACTAGTAATCAAGGGAGCCGTCATCGTCCTCGCCGTAACCCTCGACAAGTTACGTACCCGCGGACAGGCCGCATAGCCTATGAGTACCGCTCTGCCTGTGCTTGCCGGTGGTGAAGCACTCTTTGATTTCATCGCTTCCGACATCGGACCGGCGGCGGAGTTCTTAGCAGGCCAGCAAGTGAAAAAGTGAATATTGAGCCTGTCGAATCCAGACACTTTGGCCGCCGATTAACCCACATAAGAGGAAGCCGCCTATGTCCAAACACAACTCGGAAAGGGAATGCAGAAAATTAACTGCCGAGTTTTTTCAGGGCAAGATCACACGCCGCCGGTTTATTCATCAGAGCGCCAAGTTAGGGCTTTCCGCTGCCCTCCTTAGCCGTCTGGCGTCGGTTTCTTACTCTGCCTCCGGAAACCTGATGGACTCTTCGCCACTGGCGCCCAACGAGTCTCCGGTCACGAAAGAGCGTGAGGAATACTTAAAATCGCAGCCATACAAAGACATTACGATTAACGTAATGGCCCTCCGATCAGCTGTCGGGGACTGCCTGGAATACCACGCCCCTCGATGGGAGGAGCAAACCGGCGCTCACGTCAATGTTACCAAAATTCCGATCGACACCCTCCATCAACAGATCTTTGCAGATCTGACAACCGGAGCGGGACAATATGATGCTTATCAGACAGCGGCGTGGTTTTACGGAGATTTCTTTACCGCCAACGAACCGTACATAGTAGAAGTAGCGCCATTCCTGGAAGATCCAAAGTACCCCTATTGGGATCCGGATGATTTCTTGCCGGCAATGAAACGGCTCTATACCTGGCAAGATAAACTCTATGGGGTCTTATTCGATGCTGATGCGCAGATACTTTACTATCGGAAAGATATCTTCGAGAACGCGCGCTATCAGGACAAATTCAAGAGCCAACTGGGTTACGATCTGCCAAATCCGCCAAAAAACATGAAAGAAATGCATGACCTGTCGTCATTTTTCACGGGCTGGGACTGGAACGGCGACGGAAAGGATGATTGGGGCATTGCTCTTCATGCCAAAGTGAATGAGCAGGGATTCTTTCATTTCTTGACTCTGGCTGCGCCTTACGTCGTTTCCCCCAATAATAAATATTTTTATTTCAATCCGGACGACATGAAGCCTCTGATTAACTCCGAGGGGCATCTTCGTGCTCTGGAAGACTACGTGAAGTTCCTCGCTTGCGGGCCAAAAGAACAGATCAACTGGACGCTCCCTGAGGGTTGGGCTCTGTTCCTGACCGGACGCGCCGTGATGGAAGCCACCTGGGGCGATTTACCTACCCTTGCCCAAGATCGTGCCCATTCCTCAGTACAAGGCCGGGTCGGCGCCGCTATCATACCGGGCACAACCGACGCATTTAATCCGATAACGGGCGCGTGGGAAAAGTATCCAAACAATGTGGTGGGAAACACTAACGGAGGCAGTTGGCACTGTGTGATTTCGCGCGAGTCGAAAAAGAAAGAAGCCACCTATGATTTTCTCGCATTCATGGCGAATAAGAAGAACGCTTTCTTCAATTCCACGAATGGTTGGACCGGGGTTCAGCCCGGTATGAAATACGAATATTTTCCGCCAATCGGTACCGGCAGCATTGT
>JAFAVN010000307.1 GCA_019242435.1 Verrucomicrobiota bacterium
GCGTTCGCTGCGAAAACCGCTTTCGAATTCCGCCAGCAATTCGCGCGCGATATCGTCATCGACATGTACTGCTACCGCCGATATGGGCACAATGAGACGGACGAGCCAAGCTTTACCCAACCGCGGTTGTACAAAACCATTCAAAGCCACCCGGCCGTTACCAAGATCTTCGAGGATCGGCTACTAGAATCGGGCGTGCTGACCGAAGAAGAGGCGGACAGCCTGGAGAAAGAGTTTCGGCGCTTGTTAGAAAAAGCACTGAACGAGGTTCAAACCAGCGAAGTCACGTCGCGTCACGACCTTCAGCGTAGTTTTGAGGAATCAAGTGCGGTCTTCCAGCCGCCATACAGTCATCAGGAGCCTGTCACGAAAATCTCGAAGGACCTGATGGATTTAATAGTCGATCGCATTACTCAGGTCCCGGAAGGGTTTCGGGTGCAACCGCAGATCCGTAAGATGCTGCTCGAACGCCGTCGTAAACAACACGGGGCAGGCGGCCCGTATGATTGGGCTTTTGGAGAAGCCTTGGCTTTCGGAACGCTCCTGGTAGAGGGGACACCGGTCCGGCTCTCAGGCCAAGACAGCCGGCGTGGTACCTTTAGCCAGCGGCATTCCGTCCTCTACGATATCGACAGCCTGGACCGCTACATCCCGCTCTCAAATCTGACTTCGGATCAAGCACGTTTCTGTGTCTACAACAGCATGCTTTCAGAGGCTGCAGTTCTGGGGTTCGATTACGGTTATTCACTGGATTTCCCGCAAATGCTCTGTCTCTGGGAGGCGCAATTCGGAGACTTTGCTAATGGCGCCCAGGTGGTGATTGACCAGTTCATCGCTAGTTCTGAATCAAAATGGCAGCGCCCGAGCGGGATTGTTCTCTTGCTTCCCCATGGATACGAGGGGCAGGGCCCCGAACATTCGAGTGCACGACTCGAGCGGTTCCTCCAGCTTTGCGCCGAGGATAACCTGGAGGTTTGTAATCTGACGACACCCGCCCAGTATTTCCATCTGTTGCGGCGGCATATGAAACGGGATTTCCGTAAACCGCTGATCCTGATGACGCCGAAATCGCTGCTCCGTCACGACAAGGCCGTGTCGTACCTGGAGGACTTTACGGACTCTTCCTTCCAGGGAGTTCTTGGGCCGACGCTCTTCGAGAAATCAGGCAAAGTGAACCGGGTAATCTTTTGTTCCGGCAAAGTCTATTACGATTTGGTAAAGCGGGCGGAGGCAGCAAAAGTGGAGGATACGGCCATTGTCCGAGTTGAACAACTCTATCCGTTGAACACCGACCAATTGCAGGAAGTGGTCGCACCGTTCGCGAAAGCGCAGCGCTGGGTGTGGTGCCAGGAAGAACCAAGAAACATGGGGGCATGGAGCTATATTTCACCTCTACTCTCTGCTCTGGCACCGGTGCCTTTGCTCTACGCCGGACGGGTAGCGGCAGCCAGCACGGCTGCCGGGTCCAAAGGGTGGCATGACCGGCAGCAAAAAGAGCTGGTTGAACACGCGTTTTCGGTTTGACCGTCAGCCGCCTTGATCTATGAGCATCGAAGTCAAAATCCCCTCCGTTGGAGAGTCTGTTACCTCTGGTGTTCTGTCTGCTTGGCTCAAAGAAGATGGTGACACTGTCAAAGACGGCGAACCGATCTTTAGCCTCGAGACCGATAAAATTTCAACCGAGGTTCCAGCGCCGGGTTCGGGCGTGCTCCAAATCAAGGTCCAAGCCGGTGAGGAAGTTCAAATAGGCCAAGTAGTGGCTGCGATCGACGAAGCAGGTGCCGCTAAATCGGAATCAAAGAAATCGCAGCCGGCTGAAACCCGGCCTGCGCCTGAGCCTGCTGTCTCCGAGCCTGCTTCTAAAGACGGGCCGGCGCTTAGCCCTGCAGTCAGGCGGTTGGTAGCCGAAGAAAAGATCCCGCTTGAGCAAGTAGCCGGCACCGGGAAGCATGGCCAAGTCACCAAGGAAGATGTCGTTAACTACTTGGAGCGGCGTGAATCAGCGGAGACTAAGAAGCCGGAAGCGGCCACGGTGACAGGGCCACCTGAGGCGCATGAGATTTCGGCCCCTCGTCCGGCTGCGGAAGAGCGGGTAACTCGCAAAAAGATGTCGCCACTGCGTAAAAAGATCGCGGCACAGCTCGTACTGGCCCAACAGAACGCAGCGATGCTTACGACCTTCAATGAATGCGACATGACGGCCGTTATGCGCCTGCGATCGAGTTATCAGGAGACTTTTCAAAAGAGGCACGGCATCAAGCTCGGCTTCATGTCGTTTTTTATTAAGGCGGTCGTTGATGCTCTGCAGGCGGTGCCTGCGGTCAATGCGAGGATCGAGGGAGATGAGTTGGTCGAGAATCATTATTACGACATCGGCGTGGCTGTCGGCACTGAGCGAGGGCTGGTCGTGCCGGTGGTAAAGGATGCCGACAAGAAGAGCTTTGCCGAGTTGGAAAACGCAGTAGCCGGATTCGCCACGAAGGCACGGGAAGGTAAGCTGAATCTCGACGACCTGACCGGTGGAGTGTTTACCATCACGAACGGCGGTATCTACGGTTCGCTGCTCAGTACACCCATTTTGAACCCGCCCCAAAGCGGGATCCTGGGGATGCACAAGATTCAGAACCGGCCGGTTGCCGTTGGCGATAAGATCGAGATCCGGCCAATGATGTACTTGGCCTTGAGCTACGACCATCGAGTTGTCGACGGCAAAGAAGCGGTGACTTTCCTGGTACGGGTCAAAGAATGCGTCGAGGACCCGGCGAGATTATTGGTGCAAGGCTAGCGAAGCTCACCCGAAGCGGTTTCGCAATAGCAGATAGCAAATAGTAGAGTCCTTCTAACCCCGGCGCTGGATCAATAGCCTCTCCGATCTGCTATCGCGAAACGAGCTTCATGCGAGTTTGGTTCGCTAGCGGTGTTCAATCCTGCTCACGATGTATGCCAGGCCTCGCACCAGTCGAGTGCGGATTCCGTAGTTCTTCCTGGGTTCGCGCCTAAAACTACGCGGCCGCATCAGGAACCCGAACACCAGGCGAAATCCCAATATCCCCAGGCCCAATACAATTAGTCCAGGAATAAGCGAAGCGAACATGGGGGAAGCTTCGGCGGGCTCATTCGAGCCGCTCAGTAATTATGTGGAAACGGGTGGAACGGATTGAACTTCGGTTCCCTGGTTAAATCCTCGTAGGAAGCGACCAAGGCGTCGAAGGCAGGTAAGGCATCGCGGAATGCCTTCTTGTTTCTCGCGGATAGTGTAATGAAGTGTATCGATCCTTTAGCCAGTACGTAAGCCGTAGCTTCATTGTTGCCGAACTGGTCTCCGGTAAAAAAATAGACCTGAGCCTTGCTGGCATCTTCCGTCGTGATCGTTTTGACGAACTTAGCCTCCACGTGTGGGTTACCATTTGCACGGAAGGCTTTAACCGTGTCCTTCACTTGTTGATCGATATTGCTTACCCGATTATCCAAGCTCCGAACCCGAGCGTAGCAAACCGCATCGCTCTTATCCCAACTGGACTCTTCCGGATAAAAGACCACGTTCAGACCTTGATCATTTCCCACGTTGTCGTCCAGCACCCAACCGAGCGGCGCTTTCAGCTCAAAAGCATAACCATTCCCCTTCAGGACAGTGAACCCTTCTAATATTTGATTGGCTTGCGCGCTGGCGAGACAAAAAACCAGAAGAAAAAACAGGGCTAAAAACCGGCGGATTACCATACAGCTTGACTACGCCGGATACGAATCGACGAAAATTGCGGGAAGTCAAAAGTCTGTATCATCCATAGTGGCCGGCGGAGAACAGGCCGGCTTTTTGAATATTTATCAACCGGCGGCAAAAGTCCTTTCCATCGCTGCGTTGCACGCTGCCGCAGCAGCATGTTCCGGCTGTGCCGGACCAATACTGCTGCGTTTTTTGTGAAGCGCCGCCTAAAGATTGGTCTTTCGAGAACCCATCAGACCCTGTTTTGTAGGGCGGAGGCTTCTAGCCAAGCAACATCTAGTCCGCAATGAGCGGCCCGCCTTTGTCTGTCGGCGGATCCGGCGGGCTAGTTATAGGCTGCCGTAGCCGGGCGGCCGGAAAATGTCTTACGGCCTCGCGTCGACGCCTTAGTTTCTCGCGTGGTTTTCGCGAGTAGCGCGAAATCGATGGCCGGCAGTGCCGGTTCGGTTTGAGGCCGCTTTTCCGCTTCAGACTTCAATGCGAACGGATTCTTTACAGTACGGGCGACTAAAAGTGTTAACAATTCCATAATCCCTCCCTTTCTTATTATCTACTCCTTGGTTTTGCTTGTTCCGGGGGAGGTTACCTATCCGCCACAACTCACCTGCGATCCCAGGGACCCAGTCTGGCGATGGCGGCTCTTTCCAGAACGCTTTTCATCCTTTGGCTTCTTCTGCCAATGGGGTTTCGTCCGCTTCGTCGAACGCGACTTGCAGACGCGTATTAAGCGCTAGCAGTGCAACAAATAATCCTAGGATCATGCAGACTCCCAATAGCCCGACGACCGGATGCGAATAGTCGTGTAGCTGTGACCCAGCGATTCCTCGGACGATAGCGGCTATTACGCTCACTACGCCGCTCACGCCGGCAACAAAAGTGAGAATCCGCTTAGTGCCCTCAACCTCTTTAATTCCTGTTTTGTGTTCCATAAGGGTTTCACCTTTCACTTGTGCTCACCCTGAAGCTTTCGCTCGGGGTGAAACCCTCATCAGTAACACTGACGAACCTATTCCTATAATTCGCGGGCGAAGTCAAACCACTTTGTGAAATTTTTCACTTGTTGACATGTAATATCGGGAACCGCTGTTTAAGTACCAAGAGGGCCGCGGCTTCCGACAATTTGCGTCCGGCAGGCCAGATCGGAAGCCAAGCTGCTTTTGTGGCCGCCAATATCGGCCATCAGACATCTTCGAACGGGGCTAAAACCCGCGATTCTCAATCAGAAACAACCGCGGAGCCTTTTGACCGTCAACGGCCCCGGCGATTTCCCGGACCCGGAAAAGCGGTTCGGGCAAAGCTTGGACGAATTTAGCCACTGATTCGTATTCTTCCGGTCCTTCCGGATGCCCGCGATACGCCAGGATCGAAATTCTCCCACGCGGTGCAAGCCGGTCCAACAAGGCTTTTAGGGCCGGGATGGTGGTCGACGGCCTTGTCACAATCCGATGATCTCCCCGCGGCAGATAACCGAGATTGAACATTGCCGCGTCGACCTTTGGATAACCGCTCAGCGCAGATGCCATCCCGGAATGACATCCAAGGATCAGACGAACCCTGTCTGATCTTCCGGCAAAACGAATCAATTCGGACGCATTGTTGAGCGCCGTCTTCTGAACATCAAATCCGAGCACCTTTCCGGTTTTCCCAACTCGATAGGCCAGAAAAAGGGTGTCGTAACCGTTTCCGACCGTGGCGTCAACTGCGAAGCCGCCCTCCTGCAACCGGCCCGCAACCCAGTCGCCTGCGACCCGGGTCAACTTAATATGGCTTATTTCCAAAGGGATGGGCGGCATACGTCAAATTCAGGATGCAGATAACTGCCTGTCTCAAGATTTTCCAGCAATTGCCGGGCCGCAAAAGGGACTTGTAATGCGCCTTTTGAGCCGAAGCCGTTTAATATGGCGAGCCGCGGCCATAATGGATGCGCTCCAACCAGCGGACGATTGTCTAATTTCGTCACGGCGCGAACACCGGTACGTTGGTCCTCGATCGTGAAGCCGAACCGGCAAAACTCAGAAAGTCCCTGCTGTATCTCCTCTTTGGCTTTGGCAGTTGGAATACCATCCCAATCGTCCCAGCGATAGGTAGTGCCGGCCAGAACTTCCCCGGAAACGCTCCGAAAAATCCATATACCTTTTTGACTAATCCGACTCTCGGAAAATTCAGGAGCATGTAGGGTCAGGACGTCTCCTTTTGCCGGGTTGAGCTTGATGGCGTTGAAGTACGGATTCGCCCTCATACCATGACCTTCGCAAAAGACAGCAAATTGCGCTCGCATTCCCCGCCATTGGACTCCTGTGGAAGAGACTCGAATTTGATCGTACCGCACGGGCTCGTCTCGGATTCGGTCCTGCTGGCGTAACCAAGATCGCATGCGCTCAATCAGTCGACGAATGTCCAGTTGAGCCGCGGTGGTGATCTCAATCCCACCATGAGAGTGCAGCACGTTGGCCGGCACCTCCGGGCTACTGCGGCTCACATGCTTCTGGTACTCGGGCAAGTCCTGTTTCGCTTTCCAGAGAAAAGCTTCCTTCTGGTCGGTAAACAGCCGGAGCACATTGCGCCGGATAAAAATCCTTTCGTGCAGTAATTGCTCGACAACCGGATAAGTTGAAAAAGCGTGCCGGAGAAGCTCGTCGATCAACGCCGGTCGATTTAGCCGTTTACCCGTGATCGGATTGATAATTCCTCCTGCCGCCCGCGAAGCCGCTTGCCGGTGATGATCGTCAATGACCACAAACGATCTGCCTCGCTCGACCAGCAAAGCAGCCAGAACGCTTCCTGCCAGGCCCTGGCCAATGATTAGATAGTCGAAGGGTTTCAAGGAGTGCGGGATTCCAGGAGTTCAGAAGTGCAGGAGTCCAGAATGGGCGCCTGGTC
>JAFAVN010000340.1 GCA_019242435.1 Verrucomicrobiota bacterium
AGTCAAAGTTAGTATCCGCGCAGGCCGTACTGGCCGCCTGTCGGAACCCAGATATGCTTCGTTAAAGCCGCGCCGGCACACCAGCCCGAGCCTCTACTCGGCTGAAGCATATAAAGTCCTGTTATCTGAAGTTGTGCCATACTCCTATGCTTTTACTATCTATATTCTCTGTCAATTCTTCCTGCTCAACAGGTTGAAACTTTTTTATGTATTCATCCATTTTTTCTCTCGGTATTTCAAAAACTCCTTCAGGTAATTCCTTATTCCGTTTATCAAGTCTCTCATATAATTCCTCTCTTGATACATCCATAGAATGTATCCTGAAATCTACCCCTAATTCTTTTGCTTGTTTTTTAAAATATATTCTTTCTGCTTTTCCCCAAAAACCGAAATCCAATATAACATCTATCCCAAGAGCCAATACGCGTTTAGCAATTTCCCACAGTATTTCCTCAAGATTCTCATGCTTTTTATCATGATCTTCTTCCATAGCATCATTGCCAAATAGCTTTATGTGCCATTTATCAGTAGTTAACAATAATGCGTTATATTCTTTTTCTAATATTTTCGCTTTTGTTGTCTTTCCACTGCAAGGCAAACCAACCATTAAATGAAGTGTAGCCATTTTCATCTGCGCTGAGTTACCAGGCACCTTCTGATCGATCGATAATTTAACGGTGTGTATCATAGTTTGGTTACCATTCAAGCGAGACGACAAGTGAAACGGTAAGCCGCCGTGCCGGTCACCGCACCGAGAACGCCTGTACGGCCTTCTAACCGGCGGCAGTAAAATCCGAGTAGGCATGGTCAGGCGCTTTATGTCGCCAACCGCCTGGAAATATCGTGTTTTGTGGCCGGGTTCAGTCTACTCGTTTGGGTGGGCAACAGGCCGATAGCTTAGCCGGAACCGTGACTCGCCATTTCTGGTTGCGCTCTGAAAATCGGGTGTCACACTCACGAGCTTTTCTGGCTCTGCGTCTTTGAAGGTTTGAGATTGGAATCGAAAAATTGCCGGAGATACGCCTTTCGGCCGCTCTCGAATAGATGACATGTCCGCTGACTATTTTTCTCTAAAAGTAGCTGTTTAAGCGGGTTAGCAGAAGTGGCAGCGCGTACGGGACTCGAACCCGTGCACCGGCCTTGAGAGGGCCGTGTCCTAACCGACTAGACGAACGCGCCAAGTAGGAACAGCCATTTTATCGCAGCAATCCGCAAACTCAAGCGAAGGGATCCACGAATGGAACCGAAGGGCGTGTCCGAAAATGGCGCCACAGGCGGGCAGGGTTGGAGAAATCGCGTCCTCGCCATCCCTTAACCCTTAATGGCACAGAAAATTCGCGATCGATGAACGCGTCCAGTTCGGGCACGTCTTGTGAGCAAACCGCAAGCCTGTTAAGGTGCCGATGCCGCCTTTTCCAGTTTCGGAGCGTTTGTTATTTCTGGCAATTCCGTTGGAGGTATGGCATCGGCCACGGCGCCGATAAGAGAACCTCGCTTGAATCGGTTTAGATAAGCCAAAATATGCTCTTGCACATATGACTTTAACTGGAAAGCGATCTCCGGGTCGGCGGCACCCAAGGTGATGCGCACAACCATCGAGGTCTCACCGAGTTCGCTAATCATAACCTCCCGTTTGCCGCCACTCCAATGCGGATTGCCCTGCAGGATTCTATCCACTTGCTCGCGTATCGCTGAAAGCGAAGCATCCAAGGATAACACTAACGAAAAAGATGTGAGCGATTCGGCGGAGGTTCGCGTCCAGTTGGTAAAGGGTCTTTCCAGGAAATAGGTAACAGGCAGGATCAACCGACGCAGATCCCTTAATCTGACAGAAACGAAGCTGAAATTAATTTCTTCAATGGTTCCGACAACATTCTCGACCTCGACAACGTCACCGAGAGCGATTGGTTGAGTAAGCGCGAGTTGCAGACCGGCGAAGACGTTCTGCAGCGTTCGCTGGGCGGCGATCCCGGCTACCAATCCAAGGATTCCAGCGGAAGTTAGGATACTGGCGCCAAAAGCACGGACTTGATCAAAAACCATCAAGGCAGCGCCCACTGTCGCCAAGATCACCAGAACATTTAGCATCCGATGCATGACCGAATACTGCGTTTCCGCTGCCCGAACTTGGCGGTCCTCGCCACCCGATTTCAACTTTGCCCGACGAGCTATTTTAGCTTCGATCAACCGTAGCGTTCTCAGAGTGTCAATTCCAACCGAAATAATCACGAGAACTAATGTGAGGCGCTCAAACGATTCGACGACTGGCCGTGGGAGTCCGAGCATCGGAATGACGAGGAAAGCGAATGCGAGCGGTAAGAGGGCCTGCAGGGCCTGCGCACCAACCAGCATCAGGATCGCGCGAGAATGTTCGAGATCTTTCATCGCCGCCTCTCGCAGTCGATTGCTGCGGTACCTTTGAACAGTAGCAATAAGGTTAATTGAAACGCCTATGACCAGGGCAACAGGCAATTTCCACTCCCACCCAGGCTTGTTAAACCAGGTTGAAATCGTCGATCGGAGCCCGAAATCATAAACCAGAATCAGAAACCCTCCTATCGTTGCCGTGAGAAAAATTAGCCGGGGAATGATCAAATGAATAATCAAATACAATGCCACCCACCCGCGTGGCGGAGCTTCATATTGGCCACGGGCCGCTAACTGAGTTGGACAATGAACGTTGAAGTGATTGAACCTGCTCGCTATATAACGGCGCAAACGCTGCAGCCCGAAAAGCGCCGAAAGAAGAATCAATAAGTGAACAAGCACAACGATTACAATTTGCCACATGGGAAAAGCTCCAGCTGCCATATTAAGGCCATCTCGACCTTGAAAGCAACATCCCGGCCCGTCAGGATTGCTCAACCCGAAAACTGCTGACCGGCGGTTTCGGCAAGACTCGTTCCTACGATCCCTTGGTCGTTAGATTAGCTACCTTGCCGACGTTCTCTGGGGTAACAAATGCCGGCCCGGTCAGTATCAATTGGTTTTGGGGTAGCGAGCCGTACTTCACATAGTTCGCGAGAAACACTATCGGGAGATAGCCTTGAAGCCATTGCTGTTGATCCACCGCGAAGCTGATTTGCCCTTTCTGCAGGGCTTGGATGGTTCCAGGTGAAATATCGAAAGTACAAAGCTTGATCTTGCCGGTCTTATCTATCTCATTCAGTAGCCGGATCGCGGGTTCAGCCGCTACCGGACCAAGCGCCATGATGCCGTCGACATCCGGGTGCTGCTCCAGGTATTGCTTAACAGCAGCATAGCACTGATCGAAATCTATCTTCACCGGGAGCACCTCAACGTGATGAAAAGGTCCTTCAAAACCGTCCTTAAAACCCTCGGTCCGCTGATCGAGTGCGACGTTTCCGATTTCCTGATTCAGGATGACCACTTGTCTTGCCCCTAAGTCCTTCAGTCGTTCCCCAGCCTTCTTGCCGGCTAGTTCTTCTTCCTGTCCGATGTGCATCAGGCACCCGAACCGTTGCGACGCCTCTAAACCTGAGTTGATGGAAATCACCGGAATTTTTGCAGCCACGGCATTCTGTATCGATTTGGCTAAGAAAACGGCATCCGGAATCGATACGACCAGAGCATCCGGTTTCGCAGCCACGGCTGCATCTATCAACCGTGACATGGCCTGCAGGTCAAATACTCCGGGAGACTCATACTCGAGGTCGCAATCCGTCTGCCTAGCGGCAGTTTCGGCGCCATTACGCACCACTGTCCAGAACGGATCCGCCGCCTGACCATGAGTAACAAGGATGATCCTGGGCTTCTTTTGTGCGAACGCAGTAAACGGCACCAGCAAGCTCGCTGCGAACGCGGCTAGAATCGCGAATTTCGAATAAATCATGGGAAGGGTTTTCGAAGTTCAAGGTTCGAGGTTCAGCGCTTGCCTTGCAGCTTCGTGCCGGCTTGTTCCAACTGAGAGGTTCGACAGTCCGAGATACCAGCGGCCGTAAGGCTCGAACCTTGAACCTCAAACCTTGAACTTCGAACTTGCAACACGACTCACCGCGAAGCGAGGCTAAAAACAGGAAGTTGCCCATTCGGCGCTCCTGTACTCCTGTACTTCTAAACTCCTGTAGCAATCCCCCCAGATGGACCAAAGTCGGGAAAATACGCCGGGACCAATTCCCCCGTCCTTATTTCAGCAATTGCTGAAGTGCAAGGTCTGGTTGCTCGAACGTTTCCCTATCCGGGAGCGACACCTGACATTGTTGTGGGCGGCGCTGATTGGCATACTCGGCGCCTTGGTTTCCGAAAGTTTCCGGCGAGCGACCGATGTTCTTCATTTCCTGGCTACCGGGAGTGATTCCGAGATCATTTCCTCATTCGCACAGCTCCCGCCCTGGCAAAGAATCGTAGTGCCGGCCATCGGCGGACTTTTGGCGGGCACCACGCTCTGGCTTGGTAACCGTCTGATGATGCGCCAGCCCCAGAAAACAACTACTGACTACATGGAGGCGATAGTGGTTGGCAATGGCAACATCTCCCTTCCAGCGAGCCTGGTAAAAAGCATTTCCGCTTTGTTCTCGATTAGCACGGGTGCATCAATTGGAAGAGAAGGGCCGCTGGTTCAGCTCTCCTCCCTAGTGGCTTCATTGGTCGGACGATTTCGAAAGCTGCCCGTGGCGCAGCGGCGTCATCTGGTGGCGTGTGGCGCAGCGGCAGGCATTGCCAGCGCTTACAATGCACCAATTGCCGGGTCTTTTTTTGTTGCCGAGATCATTTTAGGCACCGTTGCGGTCGAATCGCTGGGCCCACTGATCTTGGCGGCAGTGGTAGCAGCCTTTATCTCTCAACTCCTGCACGGCGGCGGTCCGATCTATAAGTCCGCCGGGTTTACCCTCCACACGTATTGGGAGCTCCCCCTTCTTTCCCTGGTCGGCTTGCTGTCGGGTCTGTTGGCGCCCCTTTACCTCCGATTTCTCCGCCTGGTGGAACGCCTCTTTTCGAAAATCACTCTTTCGGCACCGGCAAAACTGGCGCTGGGTGGAGTAATTGTCGGCCTGTTAGCGATCATCAGCCCCGACGTCTGTGGAAACGGTCAGGGACTGTTAACTACCCTTTTTCATCAAAATTGGTTTTTAGATGAAATTCTGGCGATTCTGATTCTGAAGATTATTGCAACCGCTACGACCTTCGGTTCAGGGGCAGTCGGCGGGGTGTTTACGCCCTCCCTTTTTATCGGCGCGGCCATCGGGATGCTGTATGGCCGAACCCTACTTCTCGTCTTCCCAGGTCTCCACCTGGATCCGGGAATGTACGGCATAGTCGGTATGGGCTCATTCATTTCAGCAACCACGGGCGCGCCCCTGATGTCAATTCTCATGGGATTCGAGCTCACCCTAGACTATACGCTTGCTCCCCTCCTGATGGTTACTTGTGTCATCGCGTACTACTGTAGCAGTATTTTCGAAAAGGAATTCATCTATGGAGAATCCCTCGAGCGCAAAGGCGCTTCCTTCTTTAACCAACAATTAGCGGAAGCAAAAATTATCGATCTCATTCAGCGCGACCCGATCGCACTCCCTCGGAATGCTACCTTTGCCGAAATTGCAAAGGCGTTCGTACAGCATCCGGTGCAACATCTTTATGTGATCGGGCGAGAAAGCCAATTTCTCGGTGCCATCTCACTCCAAGACATCAGAGAGTTTCTTGATCAACCAGAACTAGAGAACATGCTCATTGCCGCCGATATCGTGAACGAGAATTTCCCCAGGATCTCGCCGGACCAAGGTATAAGTGAAGTATTCGAGAAATTTTCTGTGGTACGCTCCGAACGACTGCCGGTTGTCGATAATCTCGATGCCAACAGATTGATCGGTAGTATCTCCAAGACAGATATTATGCTTTTCCTTGCCGGAAAACAGGGCTCCTGAGCGAAGCCTGTTTTCGACTACCGATGGCGTCCGCCTCTCTGCACGTGCTTCAGAACTTGTCCGGCGTTTGCAAGAGTTTCTGAACTTCCGGAGTTTTATAGTTGTCCGGCGTGATCAGCACAGGAGCTAATTCGACCTTCTTCTTTTCGATCGGCTGATTTTTGCGGGCCTTGTCAATTGCATCGACGCCTTGATAGCCCATCTGATAGGGATCTTGTGCAATGATGCAGTCTATCACTCCGCCTTCAAACAAGGGTAAAACTTCCGGACTGGGATCAAAGGTCACAACTTTAACCTTCTTTTCCAGCCCCTTGGCCTTAACAGCTTGGCAAATGCCTATCGCGGTTGGCGCACAGGCAGAGAAAAATCCTGCGATATTAGGATTTCCGTTCAACTGATCGGTCGCGATATTCAAGGAGGTCGCGGCATCCGCGTTCGTCCACTGAGTCGGCAACACTTTCATGTTGGGATACTTGGCAATAGCGTCATTGAAGCCGGCACTACGCTGAGAACTGACTGAACCGGCCTGAATACCTAGATTTGCGACCAACCCTTTTTCACCAAGGAGCTTGGCCATTTCGACTCCGGCTTCGTAACCGCCTTGGTAGTTGTTAGTGGTTATGCTCGCCTTGGGAACGTCGCTGTCGATACCGGAATCTACCATCACGACCGGCACACCGGATTTAACCGCGTCTTCTACCGGCGGAATCAGGCCTTTAGAGTCAAGCGCGGCGAGCAGAATACCGGCTGGTTTAGATCTCGTAATGTTCCGAACCAGGTCGACCTGGCTAGCGACCTCGCTTTCGCTAGCCGGTCCCTGGTAATCGATCGTATACCCAAGCTCCTTGGCTCGGTCTTTGGCGCCTTTGACCAAAAACAAATAGAATGTCGCCGAAGTCGACTTAGGAATAAAGACGATGGTTCCCTGTTTCCCAGCTTGCCCGAAACCAGGCTCCGCACAAACCAGCAACGCGCAGGTAAACACGGTTGCCGACAACGAATAGAAGGACATTTTCATAGGGGGATACTTAATTCTGCGCCTGCTCCAGGCAGTCACTAAATCTAACCTTATAGAATTCGACGCTCGCGTCCAAGGCCAAACCGCGAATTGGCATCGACAGCAGAAAAGCGAAAAAACCGTGGTTGGATCTTCTGCGTCCATTCGCGGTCGCGGTCACAAACGTCGTCGCCACTGATCAGCGGCGACTGCTACGATGATGACTGCCCCATTTACCACATATTGCCAAAAGGCATTAACGCCGAGCAGGTTCAACCCGTTTCGGATCGTGGTCTCGATCAAAGCGCCAATTAAAGTGGCGATCACATTGCCTTCTCCGCCGAATAAGCTGGTACCGCCGATCACTACCGCGCCGATCGCCAATAGCTCGTAACCGTTTCCTCCGGCTGGTTGAATCGTAGCGAGCCGGGCGGCTTCTATCACCGCGCCGACCCCGCTAAGCAGCCCGGACAAGGCATAGGTTCCCAAGATGACCGAGCGAAGACTGATACCCGAGAGTATCGCGGCTTCAGCATTGCTGCCGATCGCATACGTGAATCGACCGAATCGAGTATAGCGCGCAATAAAAAAAACCAAGGCAAAGACGGCCAACAAAATCAAGGTCGGAACCGGTACAAAATCGAGTATTTTGCCCTGCCCGATCCAGAGGTATTCTTTGCTCAGGCCGAAAATCGGGATTCCTCGAGAAAGGATCAAAGCCAACCCCCGGGCTATCCCCAGCATTCCCAGAGTTGCGATGAAAGGCGGCACTCGAAGCCAACTGATCACAACGCCATTTAACGAGCCCAGCCCAGCACCTGTAACCAGAGTGGTAGCTAGAGTTAGCCAAAGACTGCCAGTGGTCTGAAATACCAACCCCCCAGCGATACCGGAACAGGCAAAAACGGAACCGACTGATAGATCAATTCCGCCAGAAAGAATGACTAACGTCTGGCCGGCCGCGATGATGCCAATCACCGCAGTTTGTAAGGTAATTTCGGATAGATTGCTGAAAGTGAAAAAGTAGGGAGAGAGTAGCGACAACAGAAACCACATCAGGACCAGAATGAGCAGCATCGATATGGCCTGATTAGCAAAGACCGCTCGGAGCTGTCTTAGTCG
>JAFAVN010000404.1 GCA_019242435.1 Verrucomicrobiota bacterium
CGTTTTTCAGTTCGGGCGGATAATTGTACCAATTCATTTCTAGCGTCTTCTCCGCAGCCTCAACGATCTCGCGGTCGATATTGATGGATCTTCTCCAGACGGCCGGCCAGAGGCGAGCAACATTCTTTCGGAGATCCCCCCTAGGAACCGGCGACGGCAAATGAGGCACCTCACCCTCTAACCGAGGGACAAAATCGCGGTAACTCTCGAGACATAAAGCGAGGAATTCACTCTCGCTTGGTCGGCCCGTCGCTGCAGTAAGGCGCTCGAATGCCTCCAGGTCTTTCGGTTCTAGCCTCCGCAATTTTGCAAACAGAATATCGAATGGGTGTGGAAAGACGATCTGCCAACCGTCCTTCTGCTCCTGGTGGATCCTGCGCTCCCACCGGGCTGCGGGTTGGAATGTCATCCAGTGACAAACCTGAACTAACGGCTGCGCGCTACCGGACTGCTCGTTTGTTATTGTAGCCGCGCGGCGCAACACTTCCTCGGCAGCAACCGGCGACACAGGCTGCGCAGAGGGCTGAACGATATCCAAGCTGATATCAATATCGGCGCTGAGCAGTTCGGGTAACACGGTCATTTGCAATGCGCCGGAGCCAAAAATGATCAGCCGATTATAGGACGGATCTGCCGGCGCATTCGCTACCAGGGTCCCCAGCGCCTCTCCTGCTGGGGTGTTCCACTGAACAGTCGGTGGCCAGGTTAACGATGCCGGCATAATGCTTGGATGGCCTGATCAATTAACCGTGAGGTAATCGCCGGGTCACCGGCCAGACGCTCCGCAAGAGCTTTCTCGCTGTCCTTGAGCTTCTTGCCGGCCCGCGCTTTCAAGATGAGCCTGGCCGCCAGCCGGCTTCTCCGATAGATCGGGCTCTCGAAGGCTTTCCGTGGCTGGTAATTGATCATTTTCGCCGTCGACTTGGATCGCATTTGATTGCTGTCTCTCGTTTTAGTCGTGCCCCGATCGGAATTTACCTTACAGTTCCAGCGAAATCCAGCTGTGGGCCGCTACGGAGAGGATTTCACAGGGAGATCCATGATGGACCACCTCTTTGGGTAAAAATGCCACCCCTCTCCCCCCTCGTCTCACTGTTCCTCGGTCAAGGAACGGCTGGTTAACTATGGCTCGGAAAGCGCTCGATACGGTCCGCGGCTTGATCTAGGGCCAATCGGTTGTCATCGCCGCGCACAACCGAATCATCGAAGGATGCTGAGCTTCGAGTGCTGCTAGTCTGCGCTATCGAGAAGATTCACACACCGACGAGCGGATTTGGTGCCAATTATATTCAATTTATTCTAGCCACAATTCTGACTTTTATAATAAAATGGGTGGAATCAGGAAAGAGAGCCACTCGGCTTTTCCCAGGGACCAAATCTCAAGCCCGCAAAAAGTGAAAACATGGGACGATCGACCTCACAACGGGTGAGTTGCAGGCGGCGTTCGTTCCCGATAGCGCGAAGGGAGGTCCGGGTGATCTGCTTCATCCAAACCGCGCCGGATACCAGGCCATGGCGGATACCGTGGATCTAAATGTTCTGGCTCCAGCCAGCGTCCGGCGCTAAGCGCGTTTTGACCATCGGCGGAAGAGGAGGATCGAACTCCTCTTCCCCATGGTAAAAGGCTGGGCGGTCCAGAACGATTTCGAAACCCAGGAGATCAGCCGGGAGCGCTATCAAAAGCGAAAACAATTCTTGAGCTAAAGATTCTTTGCCTGAGTCAAGATAGCGACCACCAACGCCGGATCTCTTTTAATCTCGGCAAGATGCCGCCGCATAACGGCGTCCATGACCACGCGCGGGTCCGCATCTTCAATGCCTTTGGAGCGGAGAAGTTCGCGCTCCTGATCGAACCAGCGGACGAGTTTTTCGCAATATTGAGAAGTCATTCGATTTGGAAGGCAATCAGTGCAGAGTCCAAAGCGGGAAATCGTCACCTACATTTAATCCAGGCTCCCGGTAGTAGATCAAATCCAGCCGACCGTCGTTAAGGGAACCGCTGTAGGGTTTAACCTCTCCGAACGCGAGTGTATTGAAGGAGCCTCGGTACTTGGTCGTGATTTGGACGACGACGTGATACTGATCGCCAATTTGGTCAACGGCGGTCACTTTTGCGGGAAGCGTGGTCATCTAGCGCTAAGCCAACGGATACTGCACTGTCGGCTGGATCCTCACTACTTCTTGGCACCTAGAACCGCATCCTTTGCGGCTTTCGCCACCCGGAATTTAACGACCGTTTTGGCCGGAATTTTGATCTTCGCTCTCGTCTGCGGGTTAATTCCGGTACGCGCTTTTCTCTTCTGCTTGACCAGCTTTCCAAAGCCCGGCAGCACGAATTCGCCTTCCTTTTTGACCCCCTTGTAAGCAAGGCTGGAGAGCGTCTCCAGGAAAAGCGCCGCCGTTCGTTTGTTCGTTTGAGTCGCTGCGGCGAGAGCGGTTTGAAGTTCGGTCTTGGTCATTTCCTTAAAAGCCCTGTTTATGCCAGGGAAAGCTGGCGATTTCAAGGAATCAGCTGGTTACGGCTTGCGCCGACTTTCGCTGTCTCTTTTCCAGACGTCTCGCCTCGGTCAATGTACGAATCGCCAAGGCGGAATTCGAGGGACTGCGTTCTGAATAGACAAATAGCTGTTTCTGGGATTCGTCAGTGAAGAGTCCAAAGCGGGAATTGATCCCCTGCGTTCAGGCGGGGGATCCTGTGATATGATCAATTGTTCGCGGATCTTTAACGAGAAATAGGAAAAGCTTGAGTTGCGAAACACGGGAATCGGGACCAAACGGAATGTTATTCCCTTTCGTTGGCGGCGGTTTGCCCTTCCTGCAGTTCATGTTTCCAATGAAGAACCGATGACTCCCAGTATTTGGGATTTTTTGCGCAGTAGATCGGCGCAATTTCGCTAACGCTATTGCGTCCTTGGAATGGCTTCCGATTCAAGAGCTTCGCCGCGTAAAAAATTGACTCTCGAGGTGACCCGAAACTCTTGGGCCCTCTTCGCGACATTAACCCCATCCAATTGTTCTTTTGCCGAGCGATTTTACTTTTCCATTGGCCTGATTCATGAGCGGAAATTGCGGCCAGGAAGACTGGATCGACGTCGTTCTGGCGCCCAGCTTGCACGAAGACCTGTCCGTATCCTTTCGGAACTTTTCTCTCCAGATCGACGGGATCGACTGCTTTGAATCCGCGGATGCTCTCCTCCCCAGGACATAGCGATAGCAGAACGATGAAGGCTACAATATAACTGATCGCCCGCTTCTCCATGGCATCGCCCCACATTCATCGGGAGCCCAAACTCCCGATAGAATTGGTCTTCAAAAATCACGTTCGCTAATTAGCGACTCCGCGGTTGCCAGAAAATGCCATTTTTATCTGGGCCGGCGCATTTGTTGGGCGCGTTCACTAATGCACGCCGCTAATATGGCGTGCTTGTTCCTAAATACGGGTCAGCTCAGGACGGCGTGTTGCCCAAATAGCTGCGTCTGGCAGTGGCAAGAGCGCAAAGCCAGCGGGTTAGGTAGGACGCTAAAAACGGGATGGCGCGGCGATCTGGCGTTAAAAGCGTGCCAGGCATCATAAATAGCCGCGAGACAGTTCGGATCAGAGGTTTCCAAGCACTTTGCGGTGCGTTTTGGATCGCTCCGATCAGTTTTCGAAGATTTTGAACCGTCGCGATCAGTAGATCTTGGATCGATTGTTTGATTAGTCCTCGCCAACGAGCACGTTTGAAGCT
>JAFAVN010000382.1 GCA_019242435.1 Verrucomicrobiota bacterium
TCGAGGGGTTCAAGGCCGGTCTAACTAACGCATTAAAGAATTACGCCAAGAACAACAACTTGGTGAAGGAAAAGGATCCGGATATTACCGGGGAAGATCTGCGAGAAGGTTTAGTTTGTGTGCTTAGCGTGAAACTGACCAATCCGCGGTTTAGCTCGCAGACCAAGAGTAAACTGGTCAACAATGAGATTAAGCCGGTAATTCAATCCGTTACCTACGAAGGCGTAAGCCGTTATTGCGAAGAAAATCCGGCGATCGCCAAGAAGATCATCGACAAGTGTCTCATGGCCGCGCGCGCGAGAGAAGCTGCGCGTAAGGCCCGGGAAGCAGTTAGGAAGACTGCGCTCACTGGTGGCGGTCTTCCCGGTAAACTGTCGGACTGCTCGGAGCGCGATGCTGAAAGAACGGAGCTTTATATCGTTGAAGGAGACTCAGCGGGCGGTTCGGCTAAACAGGGCCGGGACCGACGGTTCCAAGCTATTCTGCCGATTCGCGGTAAATTGTTGAATGTTGAAAAAGCGCGTTTGGATCGGGTGTTACAGAACCAGGAGATCCAGACTATGATTACGGCCATCGGGACCGGAATCGGCGATGGCGAAGGCGAAGGCTCATTCAACATCGAAAAGCTGCGATACGGGAAGATCATCATCATGACCGATGCGGACGTCGACGGTTCGCATATCCGGACATTACTGCTGACTTTCTTTTACCGGCAGATGCCCGAGCTTGTCCGGCGAGGGCATATTTACATCGCCCAACCGCCGCTTTATCAAATTAAACGAAAGAAGCGCGAGGAGTACGTTGAAGATGACACGCAGCTCAACCGAATTCTGATCTCGCTAGGGGCGGAAGAAGTGCGGCTCCGGAACATTCAAGATGACAAAGAATTTACTGAGGCGCAGCTGAACGAAATTCTGGAGTTACTCGAGCGACTGTCGAAGCTTAGCGATTCGGTCCGGAAACATGGTGGCGATTTTGAGGAGTACCTCTCTCATCGCAACAATGAGACCGGAGCTTTGCCTGAGTACATGGTAATTATCCGGGAGGGCAACCAGGAGTACATCAAGTATTTCCCAGATGAAACCAGTCTGAAAGAGTTCGCGGACGAGAACCAGGACCTGCGGCTCTACGAAGAGCAGGCGGCGGACGATGCCGAGGTCCCATTACCCAGCAGCCAGGATGGCAATACCCTGCCTCATCTGCGACGCCGGGCTCGTCGAGTGGAGTTGCATGAGTCCAATGCCATTTTCAAAATTTTTCAGGAACTAAATAAACGGGGGTTGCAGCTAGGTCACTATTCGGCCAATGAAGAGCCGATTTTCGAACTCGTGGACGGCGAAGGACAACGGGCTAACTCGATCCCGATCTCTTCGATCCCCAAAATCCTGGTGACGGTCAAAGAGATCGGGCGCCGCGGTGTCCAAATCAAGCGGTTCAAAGGGTTGGGAGAGATGAACGCGAAAGAGCTATTTTCGACCACGATGGACCCGGCCAGACGGAAGCTATTGCAAGTCGAGCTAAACGAAAACAACGCCGTCGAGGCTGACAAGATGTTTACAATTTTGATGGGAGACATAGTAGAACCGCGCCGCGCCTTTATTGAAGACAACGCGTTGAATGTCCGGAACCTTGATGTGTGAGTTCCGGGTTCGCCGTTCGCCGTTGGCTCTGCGGTTCGAAGTGAGGAAAGGTGTTCGCAGCGGAATGGACAGGCTGGACAAAGTGACACGATGGCCTGGTGGACAACCCCGAGCGGGAACCGCAAACCGCAAACTGTGAACCGTGAACTGTGAACCGTGAACTGTGAACCGTGAACGTTAAGCATGCCCGCTGAACCAAACGAAAAAGTCGAAGCCGTCAATGTGGCCGAGGAAATGTCGAAATCATTTCTCGACTATTCCATGTCGGTCATCATCTCACGGGCATTGCCAGATGCTCGAGACGGGCTAAAGCCGTCACAGCGCCGTATCCTCTACTCCATGAACGGACTGGGAGTTTTGCCTAATCGCAAACACACTAAGTGCGCCAAGATCGTGGGTGAGACCATGGGTAACTACCACCCGCATGGCGACATGGCGATTTACCCAACGCTGGTGCATATGGCGCAGCCTTGGGCGATGCGAGAGACCCTGGTCGAAGGCCAGGGGAATTTTGGTTCAATGGACGGTGATCCGCCGGCCTCCATGCGGTACACCGAAGCGCGCTTAACTCATCTCGGCGCCATCCTCATGGAGGACATGGACCGGGAGACCGTCGATTTCGTTCCGAACTACGACGAGACAACCGAGGAGCCTTCAGTGTTCCCGGCGGCCTTTCCTAATCTCCTGGTTAACGGCGGGACCGGTATCGCTGTGGGAATGGCGACTAACATTCCTCCTCATAACCTGGCTGAAGTAATAGCCGGGGTTTGTGCATTGATCGATAATCCAGGGCTCGGTCTCG
The DNA here is from genome assembly GCA_019242435.1 of Verrucomicrobiota bacterium. GTDB lineage: Bacteria > Verrucomicrobiota > Verrucomicrobiia > Chthoniobacterales > JAFAMB01 > JAFAVN01. Next base: position 2,443 of record JAFAVN010000382.1, read on the forward strand.
GTGAGTTGCTCGAGATCATCAAAGGCCCCGATTTTCCTACCGGTTGTACCATCTGCGGGATTAGTGGTATTCGGCAATACTTCGAGACTGGCCGAGGCAGCGTTAAAGTCAGGGGTAGAGCGGTCATCGAGGAAACCAAGCAGAACCGGCAGACCATCATCATCACCGAGATTCCCTTCAATGTTAACCGGGCCGAGTTAATTAAACGGATCGCTGGCCTGATTCAGGAAAAGGTAATTACCGATATCAGCGATATACGTGACCTGTCGGACGAGAATACGCGAATTGAGATCGAGCTGAAGCGGGATGCGAACGCTAACGTTGTTCTTAATAATCTTTACAAGCATACTGCTCTTGAAAGTTCATTCGCGGTCAACATGCTGGCCATTGATCATGGCCGGCCGAAGCTTCTTTCGATAAAGGACGCGCTCAACTGCTATATCGAGCACAGGCGCGATGTCGTTCTCCGCAGAACCCGGTTTTTGCTGCGGCAAGCGGAGCAGCGGGCGGAAACCTTGGAAGGCTATTTAATTGCTCTGGCTAACCTGGACGATTTTATCGACATCGTCAGAAATTCCTCCAGCCGAGAAGAAGCGCGGGTAAAACTGCTAGCTTATGAGTTCAGCCAAAGCCAGGTGGAGCAGATCGGGATTCGGATCCGGAGCCTCGCGCGACTACTCGATGGCCGTTATATTTTCAGTGAACAACAGGCCGATCAAATCCTCGAGCTGCGCCTTTACCAGTTAACGGGTCTCGAGCGCGAGAAGATCACCAACGAATATAGTGAGCTATTGACTAAGATCGACGATTTGCTCGATATCCTGAATCGGGCTGATCGGGTGATGAATATTATCAAAGATGAGCTCCGGCAGATTGGAGACAAATACGGGTCGGCCAGGCAGACCGACATCGTTCCGGAAGAAGGAGAAATCAACCTCGAAGATCTGATCGCCAATGAAGGCTGCATCATCACGATCACGCATGACGGCTACATCAAGCGAACTGCCGAAAGCGAATTCCGAGCTCAACGGCGGGGCGGCCGAGGGGTGATCGGGATGGCAACTCGAGAGGCTCAGATGATTGGCGAGGAAGCAGACTTCGTTCAGCACCTTTTTACGGCAAGCACCCACGATTCGTTGATGTTTTTTACTCAGACCGGTCGTTGTTATGTAGAAAAGGTCTATGAAATCCCGGAGATGAGCCGGGCATCGAAAGGCCGATCGATAGCGAACCTGCTCGAGTTACGGCCGGAAGAAAAAATTGCCGCCACCCTGCGTATCGAGGCTAGACAGCAAGAAGACTCGGGGGAAGAAACTACCTGGGATCCGCAGTTTCACATCACGTTTGCGACCCGCCACGGGCTAGTTAAAAAGACGAACCTGTCGGAGTTTGCTAATGTACGTAAAGGCGGAATCATCGCGATCCAAGTCGAAGATAATGATGAATTAATTGATGCTTTGCTGACCAATGGCGCAGATGAAATTGTTCTCATTACGAAACAGGGCATGAGCATCCGATTTCATGAGGAGGAAGCGCGAGACATGGGTCGGAACGCGATTGGTGTTTGGGGTATTCGTCCAGAACCGAGCGACGAAGTAGTGGGTATCGCGAAAGTGGTCCCGGATGCTAAACTCCTGGTAGCCGGCACCAACGGTATTGGTAAGCGCACCGATTTCGATGAATACCGCAAGCAATCCCGTGGTGGAAAAGGCATTATCACCATGAAGACCGGCGAGCGGACCGGTGAAGTGATCGGAGCATTGTCAGTTCATGAAGATGACGAGGTAATGTTGATCACGACTGGCGGTCAAATGGTGCGTCTTCGAGTCAGCGAGATCCGTGAAGCCGGCCGGAACACGATGGGTGTGAAATTGATCAACCTGCGCGAGGGAGAAAAGCTGCAGGATATCGCGCCCGTGGTTTCTCAGGAGGCTCTGGAATCGGGGAGCGGCGAGGAGGGGACCTAGGAGGTAGTCTTCCTGCCCGGCGAAATAACCTCAGATAGATTTGACGCAGCAATGCCCACGGCCCGGGAGGGGAGCCGCTTTGTAGGTGGGCAAGTTTGCCGGTCTCAAACCGGCGGCTCCCAGTCACGATCCAGCGGCTTGTATCCGCCCGTATCCGATGGCGATCGGGAATACCAGATAGATTTGACGCAGCAACGCCCAGGGCCCCTGGAGGGGAGCTGCTTTGTAGGTGGGCAAGTTTGCCGGCCTCAAGCAGGCGGCTCCCGGTCACGATCCAGCGGCTTGTGTCCGCCCGTATCCGATGGCGATCGGGAATACCAGCTTTGCCGCCGGAAGCGTTCCAGAGTGATTTCCCGCTCCCTTGCATGATCGACCATCGGGAGAGGATAGCCTGGAACCAATTTCTCGGCGGGCGGGGTCACGAATCGTGCAGGATCGACATCTTTTCTTTCGGGAACCCACCGTTGGTTCTCGATCTCGACTTCATAGGGGCTGTAGTTTTGATTGAAGTAAATGGCTTCCGCGCTGCGCGCTCGAGCGAGGTCAATTAACTCGTTCACCGGTGGACCGGACCGTAAAACTAAACGGCCGCTGATTGGCTCAAGGTTTTTCGCCAAGCGGCTCCCCAATGGTGGTCGGGCGGCTCCGCTCGCTCACCCCTCAGCAGAAATTTGTGACGCTCCACCCATCCGCTCCGCCAGATCCGTGCGAGTTACTGACGTGGGACTAGCAGCGCCGGCATGACAAGATTGAAGAAGACAGGTACTCGTAAGCGGCTACTACGTTCTGCGGATCCGGTTGACTCAGCCCGGTTAGCGGGATTGAGATACGTCAGTGATACCTCTCCAGGGATATATCGGAAGCGATTCAGGTCTGGATTCGCTTACTTTGATGCTTCGAACCATCGGGTCACCGATTCCAGCGTGCTTCGACGAATCAAACGGTTGGCTATTCCGCCGGCCTGGGAGAACATCTGGATCAGCCCCCGCGAAGATGGTCACCTGCAAGCTACCGGACGTGACGCCAAAGGCAGGAAACAATATCGTTACCATGAGGACTGGCGCGTGGTTCGCGATGAAACCAAATATGAGCGTGTAATCAACTTTGCCGAAGCGTTGCCTAAAATCCGGCAACGAGTGGAAGAAGATCTGCGCTCGCCCTCGATGAGCAAAGAGAAGATATTAGCCGCAGTTGTTCAGTTACTGCAGGTCTCATTAATCCGGGTGGGTAACGACGAATACGCTCAAACCAATCATTCGTTTGGTTTAACAACCATGCGGAACCGTCATGTGGAGGTAAATAACGGAACCATCAAATTCCGTTTTAAAGGTAAGAGTGGAAAAATGCATGAGGTACGGGTCTCGGACCGCAGATTGGCCAGGATCATTGAGCAGTGCCAGGATTTACCTGGCCAGCGGCTCTTTGAGTATCTGAATGATAATGGGGAACCGCTCCCGATCCATTCCGAAGATGTAAACGACTATCTTCGTACTATTTCGGGCCAGGAATTTACGGCAAAAGATTTTCGGACCTGGGCCGGTACCGTGCTGGCTGCGATCGCCCTGCATAAGTTGGAACAAGTCGGGGACAAGAAACTCGCGAAAAAGAATGTTGTAGATGCGGTGGAAAGCGTCGCGAAAGCGCTAGGCAATACATCGGCCATTTGCCGCAAATGCTATATCCATCCGCTGATCGTCGATTCTTACCTGGAGGGTGCACTGGCAAACAGTCTGCGGTTAAAAGTGGACGCGGAATTAACCAATCGGCTCAATGAGTTAAGGCCGGCGGAGGCAGCCGTTCTGGCGTTTCTTCGCGATGAAATGGAATCGCGCGCTAAAAGACAACCGTCGGACTTGCGTTCCGCGTTGCAGAAATCGTTGGCGGAGCAGAAGAAGAAAAAAAAGCAGGCACGTACCAATAACTAGGGGATATCCTCGATTGGGGGGCGAGGGCGGATTTGCCCCAAGCTCTGGATCGTCGAATCTCGCTATTCTAAGAACGGCTTCTGTGGCGGTGGACCGCCCCGGCCTTTCTGAGGTACGATATCGGAGCGGTTCCACCAACCGCCGCCGAGTGCCTGAAACAATGCGGCAGTGTCGGCGTACCGGGCAGCTTTCGCCTGAACGAGGCTGATTAGCGCCTGATAATACGCGCCCTCGGCTTGCAGCATGGTAAGGTAGGCAATCTGCCCTAATTGGAGCTGTTTCCGGGCGATGTCCAGCGAGGTCGCTGCTGCCTGTTCGGCGGCCACAGATGTTTTCACCGAGTCCGCATCTGCTTGCAGCGCACGAAGCGAGTCCGCAACATTCTGGAATGCAGTAATGACGGTGTTCCGATATTGAGCCTCCGTTTGGTCGTAAGTGGCTCTGGCCGCACGTGTCCGATGAAGTAGCGTGCCGCCTTCAAAGATGGGCTGGGTCATACTGGCCGCGAGAGTAAAGTAACCGGTGCCGGGACCGAACAATTGGGCCATGCTGAGAGCCTGACTTCCCCCGTTACCACTCAACGTGAGATTCGGTAGCATGTTAGCGACCGCTACGCCGATCTCGGCGCAAGCGGAATGAAGTTGGACTTCCGCCGAACGTATATCGGGCCGTTGTTGCACTACTTTAGATGGTAAGCTTACCGGAATATTTTCTG
>JAFAVN010000420.1 GCA_019242435.1 Verrucomicrobiota bacterium
GTCATGCCCGAGCTTCAAGCGAGGGCTCGTTACTACCTGCCTTCCAGAAAAGGCGAGGCGGAAAACCAGTGTCCTGATAGGTCGGGCAGGTGCAGCCCCTCGTGTGCTAGCGTAGGATCGAGAGTAGGAAGGCGAATCCAGGCATCACGTGCCTGGCTACGATCATTCAGTCTCTCCGGGACGGTAGCGTGAGGCGGCAACGGTGTTGAAGAAGTTGCTCCGGTGCTCGAGATTCCCTGCCCTATGCCCTGGTTGTTGATCGCCGTGTTGAGTTATCTGATCGGTTCAATCCCGTCGGGATACCTTTTTGCCCGAGCGAAAGGGATCGACATCCGGCAAAAGGGCAGTGGAAATATTGGAGCGGCTAATGCGTCTCGAGTGATGGGCAAACAGTGGGGCTATCTAGTATTTATCTGCGATTTCCTAAAAGGGTTTCTCGCAGCGGAGCTCGGTTTCCTCATCGCCAATTTTTTTCATGAGAATCTTGGGCTGGGAAGTGTCATAGCCGGCACTATGGCCGTCGTCGGCCACGACTATCCAGTCTGGTTAGGCTTCCGTGGCGGCAAAGGTATCGCCACTCTGGCCGGAACGGTTTTAGCCGTGTTCGCGCCTTTGGTGTGTATCTTATTTGGCGTAGTCTGGCTGGTGGTCTTTCTCATCAGCCGGTACACATCTTTGGCTTCGATCGCCGGCGTTGTCTCCCTGCCGATTACGTCTGCCTTGATTGTCCCTCACAGCCGATCAGACTTTCCACTACTCGTCGGCTTCTCCGGGTTTATGGCAGTCTTAGCCCTCTGGCGCCATCGCAGTAACATCATACGTCTCCTCAATGGCACAGAAAATCGATTCGGGAGAAAATGACCGCAGATTCCACAGCGCGGCGAAACCGCAACCAGAAACAAGCATCGTATCGGCGTGTGGCGTATCGGCATCCGATGGATCTCCGATATAGCGCTGGGTTAACCCGAATTTACAGATCCGCAGATTTCTCAGATTAGGCAGATTTTTGCAAAGCCCCGGGAATCCGGTCAGGGCCACACGCTGAGACGACCACACGCCGGCACGCCCATAGGATGCTTCGTTGCGGTTGATCTAATTTCCGCGAAATCTATGGCTTCTTGCGGGCTAGCTGGGCCTGGTACACTAAGCGTTTTATAAACATTGGGACGAACGCGATGATGCTCATCGCGATATTCACAACGACGCCGGGAACCACTCTAGCGCGATCCCTGGCCACGGCGTCCAAGGCTTGGCGAACGACTTCTTCCGCCGGCACAATGAAAGAGTTGGGGGCGGTATGGCTCTCGTGGTCCCCTGCGCGGGTAGCGAGCGCCAGGAACTCCGTCGGAACCGGACCCGGACAGAGGGTCGTTAGGGAAACTTTGGACGCCCGCAGCTCGGCGCGAACCGCTTCACTAAAACTAGTCACATACGCCTTTGTTGCCGCGTATACCGCGCTGTTCGGCACTGGCAGAAAAGAGGCAATTGAACTGACATTGAGAACGGCACCGCGTCCGCTTTTTCTGATTACCGGTAGAGCTCTGAAGGTCAGATAAGTCAACGCGTTAATATTGACCTGCAACATCGCGTTGATCCGTTTCCATTGGCTATCGAAGAACGGCCCGTGGTCTCCCAATCCCGCGTTGTTGATCAAAAAATCGAGGGCAAGGTCGCTATGAAACAGCCAATCACAGAAGCTCTCCAGTTCACCCTGGTTGCTAAGGTCCACGGGGCAGCTAAACAATCGCAATTTCGGATTGATCGCTTTAAGTTCGGCTTCGAGTGCTTCCAGGCGGTCCTTCCGACGGGCGACCAGGATCATGGTGCTGACCGCCGGGGCAAGCCGACGGGCGAACTCGCTCCCAATTCCGGCCGAGGCTCCGGTAATCAAGATCGTCCGACCGGTGAAATTGCGGATATCCATTCCTACTTATGACTCGATGCACTACTATCCACGCCACTGCCACGAAAAAATTCGCATGGGGCGGAATCAGGTCAGAGTGTCGCCCGTCGAGATGGGAGGGCGTTGCTGATGCTGTGGCACTCCCAGGGCTGCAATATCTCTGAACTTAGGTTAGGTTTTGTCCGCAGAGATTCGCACGACGTGATCAAGCTCCCTTTGAGCTTGGAACGCATTAGGAGAATTTCCGAGATAATATCGATTCACAGGTTCAAGTTGCTCATTGAGCTCGTACACGAGCGGTACGCCGGTGGGAATCTCGAGACCGGGGATTTCAGCATCAGAAATCCGCTCTAAGTACTTGACCAGGGCGCGCAATGTGTTGCCATGAGCTGCAATCAACACACTCTCTCCCGCTCTTAGCGAGGGAGCCAGAGCTTCCGTCCAGTAGGGCAAAAATCGATCCACAGTATCTTTGAGAGATTCTGTACTAGGGAGTAGCGCCCTCGCCAACTTTTTGTACCGAGGATCGTGACCGGAATGGCGATCGTCGTCGTCGGTCAGCGCCGGAGGCTGCACGTCATAACTTCTTCGCCAGATATGCACTTGTTCGTCGCTGTATTTCTTTGCCGTCGCTGCTTTGTTACATCCTTGCAAAGCACCGTAATGCCGTTCGTTGAGACGCCACGATTTTTCAACCGGTATCCACATCAAATCTAATTCATTGACAACAATCCAAAGCGTACGGATCGCTCGTTTTAGCACTGACGTAAAAGCGCGATCAAAAGAGTAATCACGTAATTTCAGTAGACGGCCGGCCTCCCGCGCCTCCTCCCGACCCCGAGGCGAAAGGTCGACATCGGTCCAGCCGGTAAATCGATTTTCCTCATTCCAGACGCTTTGGCCGTGACGAAGTAGGACCAGGTTTTTCATCGCTTCGTTTCTTATAGGGGCACAGTAACTAAGCCGGTCTGCGACGAAGATCCATTCACTAACTGAGAAACCCTGCCCTTTTTTTGCGCTTTAATCAGCCCGCGCATGGT
>JAFAVN010000490.1 GCA_019242435.1 Verrucomicrobiota bacterium
TAGTATTTGCCACCACTGCCGCAGTCGTCCTGGTGGCCCATTTCTGTTGCCGGATGGCGTGGGGACCCGCGTTCGTGCTTGGCGCCGTTTTAGGCCCGACAGACACGGTGGCAGTCAGCGCGGTGTTGGAGCAGTTCCAAATTCCGCGCGGCTTGCTGGTAGTCCTCCGCGGCGAGAGTCTAGTCAATGACGCGTCGGCCCTGGTACTATTTGAAGCCGCGATTCGGACTACCCAACTAAAGACATATGTTTGGGGCTCGGTGCTGACCGACTTCTGTCTAGCGGTGGTGGGAGGGATTCTGACTGGCTGGGTGGTCGCATGGCTGGCGTTACAGTTACGCAGACACACGCCCGATTTGTTGCTAGCCAACACCATTTCATTGCTCACTCCTTTTGCGGCATACCAACCGGCAGCCGCAATTCATGCTTCCGGCGTCTTGGCGGTGGTCACGGCTGGTCTGTATTTCGGTTGGAACGATCCGCGCATCGGCAGCGCGCGCGGACGGGTTCAAGCGTCAGGCATTTGGGAAATACAGACTTTTCTGCTGAACGGTCTCTTATTCATTTTGATCGGGCTGCAGCTCCGAAGGATTTCCGGGGCGCTTTGGTCGGAGCAATCCTGGTTTCTAATTGGAGGCGGTCTCGCAGTGAGCGCTACCGTGATCCTCGTACGGGTCGCGTGGGTATTTGCCTCAAGTTATTTGTCTCGGCTTTCTGGCCGGAAGAATCGGCCAGCCGAAGGTCAATCCCGGCGCCGGGAAGCGATCCTTTTATCCTGGGTGGGCATCCGTGGGGGGATCTCGTTAGCCGCTGCTCTATCAATACCTTCGGTGCTGACCGGAGGCGTGCCATTTCCAAATCGGAATGAAATTCTCATCTTCACATTTGCCGTAATTTTGATCACCCTGCTGGCCCAAGGCGTAACTCTTAAAAAGATCGTTAACTGGTTAGCGTTCCCGCCGGAGCCGGCGCTGCAGATGGAAGAGGTCACGGCCAGATCGGCGATGGCGACTGCCGCGTTGGAGTACCTCGATTCGGTCGAGCCGTATGGAGAGAACCGGGATAGAGCGATTGATTATCTGCGCGAGAGTTATCACAGCGCAGAACAAGCTAAGCCAGAGAACCACTCGAGTTCGGACCCATCGAGCGGCGGTTTAGAGAAAATAGCCAGCCTCGAACTGGAGATCTTGAAACGACAGCGGCGGCGGCTGATCGATCTTCGGGATTCGGGGCAGATCGGCGACCAGATCTTGCGGCGATATCAGACGGTTCTAGATCTCAGGGAATCGACACTGGAGCAGCAGGAAGGCGGGTAGGACGCGGAGTGGACACAGTGGACACGGTGGACAGAGTGGACACGGTGGACGGAGGGGCCAGTAGACGGGGTGGACACGCCACCCATCCTCTTTTCACTTCTCACTTCTCACCTCTTCACCGGCCTCGGCTCGGGTTCGGTGACGCTATAGAAGCCGGCGGCGGCAAGGGCTCGTTGGACGGATGTTAGTTGGCGCATGAGCGACCAGATCAGAGCGGTGCGATGGTTTTCGATTGCCAGTAAGGCCATGCCGAGGTCGATGCCAATCACATCAGGAGAATGCCATTGGCGATCGACGTTAAAGGCGTTAGCAAAACCGTATTTGCCCCAAAGCGCGCCTTCGTCTTTCTCGCGAAAAGCGTGAGCGGCTGAGATAGCAAGTTCGGGCGTGAAAATAATGGAGGCAATTGCGCCAGTGGGCGACACGGTTCCGTCCTCCAAAGAGCTGGTTGGATCCTTCGGGTCAGCGAGGACCCCGTAAGGCTTATAGCCGTCCGGCCCATCGCTGGCGTTCAATCCCCAAAAACCTTCAGCGTACGTTTTCCGTTTCCGCGCACGATACTGGCAATACCGGCGATTAATTTTCATGGCGTTTGTGGAAGCGGTCCAGTAATCGAGGCCGAGCCGGTCACGTTGGTTGGGCACGCTGAAATAACCATAGGGCATCTGGTGAATAAAGACTGGGCCCGCCCGTAACCAATCGAGACCGGCGTAAACGTGCAAGGGCCGCTCAAATGCTTCCCAGGCGGAATCCGGCAATGGCTTTTCCGGGGCGCCCAACCCTAAAAGGTAGAGCAATACAGCCTCACTGTAATCGATGTAGTTGTTGGTGATAAACCCAATCCCGTTCCGCCATCCGTGAGATACCACTCGTTTCTCCGGCTGGGTGTTTTCATTTGTTAGTACCCACCACCAATCCAGCCGCCGATAAAGCTCATCGCTCATCGCCGTAATATCCGGCAACTGAAAGTATTGACTGCAGGCCAAAACCCCAGCGAGCAGAAGAGCGGTATCAATGGTTGAGTACTCGCTGTTCCAGGCTTGTTCTCCCGACTGCTTATCGACAAAGTGCACCATCCAACCGTGTTGATGGGGCATGCTTAAAAGAAACCGCAGAGTAATCCGTGCGCGTTCGGCGGCAACAGTGGATCCGATCCAACCACGCTCTACCCCGATCGGCAACGCAGCCAGTCCGTAACCAGTGGTGGCAATGGATGCCACGGTGTAGTTATCTTCGGCAAAGTTACCGGCCCGATCGTTGATCAGGCCGGTAATCGGATCGGCTTGTTCCCAAAAAAAGAGGACAGCCCGTTCCTGTATTTCATCCAGTAAAGCCATAAAGTGCGTACCGGCGGATCGGAGAAGCTCACAGAACTGGATACCGATCGAGGATAGGTCCCATAAGTCAAATGGGTCGTACCGTTCAAATCAGTCTAAAAGGGGCCGATTGTCTCTGGCTTATGTGACCTAGCGACTGCCCGGCCGATATGCCGCCAAGCATTCACTCGCGCCGATAGCCACTACCAGGATGCGACTGAGGCAGAAACGAGCCCTGGCCGAATAGCTTCTCTCGGAAGGTTCCTGGCCGATAGGCTTTCTTGTACACACCGCGCTTTTGCAGCTCAGGGACCAGCAATTCGATGATGTGCTCGTAAGTCTCCGGCATGACTGCGTAGGTCAGATTGAATCCATCCACGCCGGTGGTTTCTACCCACTCCTGAAGCCGGTCCGCGACGATCTGGGGTGAGCCGGACACGACGGGGGCGCGGCCGCCAAGGCCGACAAATTCGGCGATTTCTCTGATCTTCCAGCGCCGTCCGGGATCAGCTACGGTAAAGGATTCGAGAGCGGATTGGTTTGCGCGCGTTTGAGTCGCCTGCAGTTCTTCATCCAATCCGTAAGCGCTGAGATCGACTCCGGTCCAGCCGGACATCAGCACCAAAGCGCCCAGGTGATCGACGTAGGAAAGATATTCCCGGACCCTATCTTTTGCTTCGGTTTCTGTCGGCGCCACGATGACGGTGAACATTGAGAAGATCAAAATTGATTCCCGGCCAAGCTCGGCAGCCTGCAGCCGCAAATCTTGCACGTACCGCTTCACGATTTCCGCCGTCGGCGCCGATACAAAAACGCATTCCGCGTGTTTCGCGGCAAATTTCTTGCCCCGGCGGGATGCACCCGCCTGATAAAGAACCGGTGTTCGTTGTGGTGACGGTTCACTTAGGTTGAACCCGGGCACCTTGAAGTGTGTTCCGAGGTGATTGATCCCATGAACCTTTGCCGGGTCAGCAAATACCCCGCTTTTTCGGTCGCGCCTGACTGCACCGGTTTGCCAACTCTGCTCCCAGAGCTTGTAACAGACTTCCAGGTATTCTTCGGCGAGTTCATAGCGGTCATCATGCTCGGTCTGAGCTTCAAAGCCAAAGTTTCGGGCCGCACTGTTGAGGTAGCCGGAAACGATATTCCAGCCAAAGCGGCCTTTGGTCAGATGATCTAAAGTGGAGGCGCGGCGGGCGAATGAATAAGGGTGTTCATAGGTAAGCGCACAAGTGACCCCAAATCCAAGATGCTCAGTAACCCCTGCCATCGCCGGGACCAGCATCATGGGATCGTTCACTGGTATTTGAATGCCGCTGTAAATCGCGGCGTCAGGCCGGCCTTGGTAGACGTCGTACGGCCCCAAAACGTCGGCCAGAAAGACTCCGTCGAAATAACCGCGCTCCAGAAGCCGCGCCAAATCAGTCCAATGCTCAAGGTCCACATACCGGTCCGATCGGTCCCTGGGATGCCGCCAGAGGCCCGGTGCCATGTGACCAACACAATTCATAACGAACGCGTTGAACCGGATCTCTTTGCTCATAGCCAGGCGTGCCGGGGCGGAGGCACATCGTTCAAATAATAATTACCGAGAGCGTGGTACTTCCAGCGCACAGGATCATGCAGAGTGTGAACCCGGGCGTTCCGCCAATGGCGATCCAAGTTGAATTTTTCCAGAGTGGATTGAGTTCCGGCTAACTCGAACAACTTGTTAGCGGCCAGAATCGAGATCTCAGTGGCGGCAATTTTCGCCTCAGCTACGGCGAGAGCAGCCGCGGTTACTGTATTTTCATTCGGTTCGGCGGCAGCTCGATCGACTTTGACCGCGGCTCGCTCCATTAGGGCCTCAGCGGCATGCAACAGATACTCAAGGTGACCTATCTCGTGGATAGTCAGGGGATCGTCACTCGCCCGTTCGACTTTGGCATCAATCCAAGGCCGGGAAGATTGCCGAACGAATTCGATCGTATCGGCGACGGCTGCCCTGGCGATGCCAATATCGATTGCCACATGGATGATTTGCGACAAAGGTCCCCGAGTTGTCGGGCGCCGGTAAGCTTCGTAGGACGGTAAGATGTGATCCTTATTTACGCGCACATTTTTCAGGATCACTGTCCCGCTTGCAGTAGTCCTTTGACCAAAGGCTGACCAATCGTCAATCACGGTCAACCCTTCGCTAAGGCGGCTAACGATCGCCAACACTCTTTGGCCCTCCGGGTTAGTTACGCGAACCGGTACCCAATGGGCAAAAAGGGCTCCTGTGCAATAAAACTTCTCACCTGTAAGTAGGTAAGCGTCACCGTCAGGAACCAAGCGAGTCTGATTTTCCGAAACCGTTTTGGCCGACCGTTCGACCGCTGCATTACCCAATCGCTCGCCTCTCAAGATCCGATCGAAGAAGAAGCTTTTTTGAGCCTCGGTACCGATCAACCGGATCTCTTCAACATTCGCATAGTGATTCTGCGGAATCTGGCCAATCGACGCGTCGGCTTCAGACACAATGGCAACAACTTCAGTAAAAGTCCCCGTAGAGACAGCTGCTCCGCCATATTCCTTTGGCACGGTGATTCCCCATAGGCCGGTCTGAGAGAACCGGTCAATCTCTTCTACAGGTAACCGCCGTTCCCGGTCGCGATCGGCGGACTGAGCTCGGATGTTGTCCGCGAACCGGCGGGCCACCTCCAAGGCTTGTTCATCATTCTTAATTCGTTGCGCTTCGGACATAGGATTAATCGTGCATTCAAAAAGACTCAAAAAGCCGGAGTGATAAACTGTTTACGCGCCGCTGAATTAATGAGACCGACCGGATCGAGCAGCGGCTGGGAGGCACCTGTAGACTGAAAAAACGGCTCCGGGGGAGCCAGATCTTTATAGATCCCGACGCAAAAAAAAAAAAGACCAGCTCCGTCGGAGCGCTATCAGTTTGGGAAGATTGCTGACCTTTGGGTTGCACGGCCTTGGCTGCCGCTCCTAGCGGAGCCGCTATAAAGATTTAGCTCCTCCGGAGCCGGCCTTGGGCTCGCCAAAACTGGGTGGAGAAACCACGTCCGGATCATCTCCAATTGGTCTACTCTGTTCCTCATCCCATGTTCGCCGAATCATCGATAACCTCTCATTTCTCGCCTCTCACCTTGCTGTACTGTCCTCTGATTAGAAAGAGGATCGGGTAGATCATCGATCCGGCAGCAGCGAAAAGGGTAATGATCTTTTGAATCCCCAACAATGCAGCGTAGTCCGAACCGTTAGCGGTCCTGGAGAGAGTTGCTACCAGCGTCGAAGTCAAGGTCCCGGCTTGAATTGCTGCTACGAATGAGACCGTGTA
>JAFAVN010000493.1 GCA_019242435.1 Verrucomicrobiota bacterium
GTCCAAATAACATAGAGATCGTCGGGGAAAGCTTGTCTCTGGGTACTTGCCAGATAGGTCGGGATCTGAGCTGGAAAACCGTTAGCCCCAGAGTGCAGAAGATCGGCAGATATTGCGCCGCCCACTGCAAAATTCGTCCCGTTCTTAGGATTGGGAAAATAAGGGGCTATGGTTGAAAAATGATGCGCAACCGACGGAAAATAATCCACCCAGTTCGGCCCGTTGCTCCAGCGGCCATCATAGTAAGGAGACTTGGGCAAGTCGAACAAGGAGAGTGAGTTCCCGTTGTCCGAAAGACTGTCCCCAAATATCACCAGGTGCTTGAACCTCGAGAGTTCCGACCCATTCGCCCAGGTTGCGCAGCCGAGAAATAAAGCTAGGTAACAAGCCAGCAAGCCTACACGCTTCATGAACAATTTTTCTAACACAGCTAAAATCAGGCTGTGAAGATAAAAGACACTCTGCCCTTGAGAATGTCTTCTTCAGAATGTCCTTTCCTGCCATTTGGAGGCAAGGAGCCATTGGGAGACACCTGAGCTTTCGTTCAGGCCATGGCCTGATTACGCAATTCGTCAACCACTGATATCATACGCTTTCCGCAATCGGCGATGCCTCGGAGTCAAGAAGCAGTATTTATGACCTTTCTGTTCAGATGGAAACACAAAGACGGAGGAGTAGTGGAGTTTTCGCAACTTGGATGGAAGTCAGACGACCCTGAAAAGAGCAGGTGGTTGGTCGAGATGAGCGAGCTTTGCAGCAGCTATCCGGTATTGGCGCCTGCGATTAGGCTTTGGTTACAAGCAAACTGTCGGCTGGTCGAGTTCGTCGGGCCAGAGGACGCGCTCATGCCGATCAAGGTTCCTCAAGATTCGGGCAGCGAGCTCGCTGGTCTTCAGGCTCTCGCCAGAGCCGCTAACGCCGGCATTTCACCCAATTTCAGTGTCAGAACCAGCATTTTTCGGCGAGCCGGAGGTGACTCAATACGCACCGCTGAAGCTAGCCGGATTTGAATGTATTGAACTTAATCCCGGAGAAACCGAGACAGTCTATATCCACTTGGGTAATCTCGAGCTCTCTTACTGGTCAACACCGGCCCGACCATGGATTTTGGCTGCGGGCCCACGCGCAGTCTACGTCGCCGCTGCTTCGGATGATATACGTCTCCAAGGGACCGCTTCGATCGGGCGCTTACTTCTTGAGCTTTAAACCAAGGCTTGGGAACGTTATCTATGAAACTCACCAGTGCTCCAAAACTCCAGCACTCCAATACCCCTGCTACTCGAGGATGAGGATGACGACAAGCACGAGTGGAACTCCCTAGTGATCGACTCGGCCACTACATTCGCCAATGCCACCGATTTAACCACGATATCGGGAGCCGCATAGAAATGGTCGATACCAGGTTCGATTACAGCAATACTATTGGGCAACAGCTCATCGGCTAACAAGGTTAAACCATCATTAGGCCCGCCTTTCCTTAGCCGGATATAGCGGCTGCTAACGCTTCCATAAATATCACCGGAAAGCGGCGCCGCGACGTATTCGATGACCAGTATTCTGGCCGGTATCCGGATGTGCTCCATTCGCGTCTGGCTGGCGGTTGTCGTCAGGCTAGGGATGCCTTGGAAGCCGGTCCGTGAATAGAGAAACATTAATCTCACGATCCATGACTGCGGCCAAGTGGTGGCGAAATCCGCTAACGGTGTACCTCGGATCAGTCCGCCGACACTGATCCAGGCCTTTACGCCGGTCGTTTCCTCAGGCGGGAGAATTTTGCCGAGCGCTAATGCTACTTCCGGGCCGGCTTTGCTCGTACTAACCAAGATGATGTTAGCATCGGGCTGAGCCCGAATGTTTGCGGCAATGATCGCCGCATTTTGCTCCACCGTACCGTCCTCTTCCGTGCCGATCAGCCGAACTCTTACTCCCAGCTCCCGGAAGAATTGCCGTTGATTTGCAAAATCCGCACCGGACGATCTATCGGTCAGATAGTGAAAACCGGGGACAAACACCACTTCATATCTTCTGAGCGCCGGTCGAACGATTTCTGACCATTCGTTGCGCTTAAGATCTGATTTGATTCGCTTCGTTTCTGCCAAGTAGTTCGTCTGGAACTTCAGATTTCTTGGGTTAGATAATAGTTTCTTTATCAGGAATAGAGCGGCGAAATCGGGCGAGGCAGTTTGGGAAATCGCCTTGAATGTTTGCCGGTCCAACGAAGCTCCTCGATAACGGTCGTCAATTCCGGCTATCTGATGATTGAGGATGGGATCGTTTCCGTCACCCTCCAAGGAGTTCTCCAGGTAGTATTCCGCCAGGCTCGAGTCCACGGTTGTGGTAATCGGTTTGCCTGCCAGATCGCCGGCAGCCGGAATCCTTGGGTAAGAGGCGCAAGAAATCCAGCCCAAGGCCATCACGCAGAGAATGGCAGAGTAAACACGCCTGGATTCTGAGAAAAACTGCACGTAGGAATCAACGAGCGCACAACCCAAGAAGCAAGGCGGGAAAACTTCGATACCGTGCCGGCATCGATTGTCAGGGGTGGTGGAGCGATGGAGTATTGGACTGATGAGCAGCGATCGCCAGAGCAAACGCGGGCAGCGCAGTGGGATTCAGAGCTGTGTCCTGCGCCGCGGCTGCAAAGATTTTGCTCCCTAGCGGATATGTTCCCGACCCGCAAATACTCAACGCACGGTGCCACCGTGACGCCTTCCGAAGTTAACTATGATTCTCCTGTCCTCGGGAAACTTCACCCGAGCACCGCAATCAACAGGAGAAATATGGTGAGACCGCTGAGGAAAAGGAGAGCTTCCATGTTAATTGTAGAGTCCGTTGCCGCTAGGAATTGCAGCCGAGTCTTAAGGGTGCCGTTCTCAGGTGGCTTGTTAGCTAAGTACTTCATATTGGGGCGAACCCTATCTTTCTTGGTTCGTGACGGCGCAACTTCTGTCCGAGCGGCAACCACTGTTGATTGAAGCAGAGAATCCGGCAGCTAAGGCAAAGAGCGGTTTCTCAGTTCGAATCTATTGTTAGCTACGAGCGAAACTTGGAGGCGGCGTGCAGTTTCCGGCGCTGGCTGACCAGAAAGTTAATCTTCAAATGCCAAATAGAAATTTTGCTATGAAAAAACGAGCTTCCATCTTATCCGGTTTCACCCGGTGGATCGTCTTTGTCTTCGGCTACACAACGCTGTTGCCGCTGGGGGGGTTCGCTCAACAATACCAAGAAACCGATCTGGTTTCGAATAGTAGTCAGGAGAAGGTAGTAACGGTAGATCCGAACCTGATTGATCCCTGGGGTATCGCCCGCAGTAGTACTGGGCCGTGGTGGGTGTCGGATAAGGGTAAAGGTGTTTCCACCATCTATAACGGGAGCGGACAGCCCGCACCGCCAGTGCTGGTGACAGTTCCGTCAGCCGGACAAGCCCCTACCGGGAGTCCGACGGGGATTGTGTTTAATGGTGGTTTGGACTTTGCCGTTGCTCCCGGCAAGGGGGCAATTTTCATCTTTGCGACGTTCGACGGTACGATCGCGGCTTGGAACCCACAGGTAAATCCTGCAGTGGCAATCCAGAAACATAAGGCACCTCCGCGTTCAGTGTTCTCGGGTGCAACTATCGCGTTAAACAAGGAGAATCGCTTTTTATATGTAACTGATGTGCACGAAGGCAAGGTAAGAGTCTTCGATACTAACTTCAGTCCGGTAGAAGTTCCGTCCGACGTTTTTCGAGATACGGATTTACCGGAGAATTTTGTGCCGTTCAATATTCAGAATATCGGTGGAAACCTGTATGTAGCGTTTGCCAAGCGAAACGCAGCCAAGAACTTTGTGGATTTAGGTCGAAACCTGGGTGCGGTGGACGTTTTTTCTCCGAGAGGTGAGCTGCTGCAACGTCTGGAACGTGGGCCCTTCCTTAATGCTCCTTGGGGATTGGTGCAGGCGCCGAGTGATTTTGGAGCATTTAGTCATAGCATCTTGGTTGGCCAGTTTGGGAGTGGCCAAATTCTGGCTTTCGATGTGGTGACTGGTCGTTTTCAAGGGAAGTTAGAAGATCAGAACGGTCAGGTGATTCAGAAACCAGGCCTCTGGGGAATAGCTTTTGGAGCCGGTAATAGCAATTCTGGTGGAGCAAACGCGTTGTTCTTCAACGTCGGCACCGACCAAGGGGCCGGGGGTCTTTTCGGATCGCTTACCCCAGTTGCCGCCGATTTAGTCCAGGGTAACGATCAGTGAGACACGATCGGGGAGCAAGCCTGAAGTCTATTGGCACCGTTTATTAATCCATGTTTTCTCT
>JAFAVN010000562.1 GCA_019242435.1 Verrucomicrobiota bacterium
CGAGCGATTCCCAGCGCTGAAATGTTTCTGTCCCGCTCGCGATCGAATCTGTCCACTGAGTGGCGTAATAGTTTTTCCAGGTCGGAGATTTCCCGGAATAAAGCGGACTTCCGGGCTCTTCCCGGTTGAACCAATAGATACTCCCAAAAGGATAATTCCAACTGATACAAAACCGGACATTCCTGGTCTTGCCCGCTTCGACACGAACGCGAGCGGCCAGCGTGCCATGCTCGGGTTGCTGGAACATGTTCCGGGTGCCGCGCGGTTTATCGTAATGCCGTTCCGGCAGCCGGCCCGGCCGAGCGAACTCCCTCCAATAACGCGCGAGACTATCGAACCATTGTCCACGAAAATGATAGTCGACATGGTCTACATCAGGCTCATCCGTAATCACCGTGAGATCGCCGTTCTGCTCGGGCGGAAGTTCGCCCGCTGCGCTGAAATGAAGAATGCTGAGCTCCTCCTTCTGGTAAAAACGGTGAATCCCACTATCGCAACCATAATTACCGAGAGTAACGGCAAACGTATAATCGATCGCCTCGTCCCCGGTATTGACGACTGACAATGTGAAACAGGCTACCGGCATGGAGGAATCTCGGTCGTTATGCGGGCTGAAGGGGCTGAACGCTGTCATCCGTACTTCTCCGGGAAAGTCCGCTTGCTGAAACTCGAGCTCCGCAGCCGGGAACCGGCCAATAAACATAACGTCGTCAAAGTGGGGAACTCCCGCTAACGAATCGCGGTTGGCTCCAAAACCAAAGCCGTCGAATTTGCGGTAGCTCGGCGAACCACTCGGCACCCCCTCGTATGGCCCGTTCAGGACGCGAGCGGCCAAGAGACGGCCGGCCTGCTCCGCTTTCACAGCAAAATGACTGTAACCATTAAATTGATGAATAGCAGGGCGATTGCGGATACTCCAATCGACCAGGCGTCCGCTGCCGGTCAATGAGATACTGCCGGTACCAATCCCTCCCAGAGGAAAGGCTACGTATCGCCGCCTGTCGCCCGTGTAAATAAACCGTTTATCAATGGTGGTAGGATTCTGTGACATTGGTTAGTGTTTTATCCCGCTCATAGCCACACCCTCGATGACCAGTTTTTGAGCCAGAAGAAAGATGAGAATCACCGGAAGTACAGCCATGCTCATAGCCGCCATCACCACAGACAGATTTCCCGATGCCATGTAGCCGCGAAGGAGATCCATCGCGATAGGCAAAGTCATGGATTGCTGCGGCTCCAGCAATACGCGAGCCTGAAAATAATAGTTCCACGTCTGGGTGAAAGTGATGATACCCAAAGCGGAAAGCGCCGGACGCAACTGCGGTAATGAAATCCGATAAAAAATTTTGAAGTAGCCCGCGCCATCCATCAGGGCGGCTTCTTCCAGAGCCCTGGGCTGGGATCGCATGAACTGGCGCACCAGAAAAACCCCAAAACTCGACGTCAGGTACATCAGCGCCAGACCGATTGGGTGATTCAGCAGGCCTACTTTCGCAAACCCGAGATAAATCGGAATAATGGTCACTTGAGCGGGGAACATCAGTCCGATCAACATCACGAAAAAGAGGCTATCGCGGCCTGGAAATTTGAGCCGGGCAAAAGCAAACGCCGCCAGGGTACAAGTGATAAGTTGTCCCAGGGTAACCAGAACAGCGACTTGAATACTATTCCAATAGATCCGTAAAAACGGGACGCTGGAATGCAGGACGGCTGCATAATTTCTGAAATTTAAACTCGGCGGCAAGAAGCTCGGGGGCATTTTGTAGGCTTCACCCGGCGCACGGAAAGACATGCTGAAAAGCCAGGCAAATGGCAAAACCATGAACACGGCCAATATTGCCATCACGGCAATGATAAGCCGATCGACCCAACGTTTGGCAGCTTTGGTATGCATGATTCACTGCCGGACCCAGCGCCGGGAAGCGAGTTGTTGTGCGCCGGTAATCACCAGGATAACCAACGTCATGATAACCGATATTGACGCAGCGTAACCGATCTCGAAGTTATCAAAGGCTTCCTCGACGATATAAATCGACATCGAACGGGTGGCATCACCTGGGCCACCTCGAGTCAGGATCACGATGGACTCATATACCTGCAGCGCACCGATGGAGGCATACACGATGGCAAAGAACACCACCGGCGAGATCCACGGCAACACGATACGAAAAAAGCGCCGCCAATAAGACCGGGTATCCATGATGGCGGCATCCATAATGTTTCGGGGTACACCTTGCAGAGCCGCGATGAAGATAATCATGAAGAATCCCGTATTCTTCCAGATATCCATGATCACGATCGACATCATGGCGGTACGGCTGGACGTCAACCAATGAACTGGTGGCAAACCCAAATGGATCAGATAGTAATTGATAACCCCAAGATCGTCGCCATAGAAATAACCCCAGACGATCGACACAAACGCCGCCGCAATGATCACCGGCAGAAAATAAGCGAGCCGGAAAAGATACAGCATGAACGCAGGCATTGCCCGGTTTAGGGCCAGTGCCAGGAGCAGTCCCACTACCACGTTTCCGCTCACTGCGAAGAGAGCAAAGCAGAGGGTATTACCAAAAATCTGAAGGGAGCGATCACCGGTAAAGAAGCGCATGAAGTTTTCCAACCCGACCCAATGGGATCCGGCCATTGGATCGTAATAGGTGAAGCTCAATACAAAAGTAACGATCACCGGGGCCAACACAAAAATCGTGTAGAGCGCAAAGGACGGCAGGATAAACAGGTAACCTGCCCGGGCTTGTACCTTTGCCAGATCTGATCTCATCCGTGGGGAACGAGCGGGAACGCCGCGAACGAGCGACAACGGAGAGCGCGTAGTGCGGCTAAACTAATCAGCGAGATCATCTAACGCTTGTCTAAATCACCATCTAGTCGTAATCCGGGTGAATCCATATCCAGGGCCCGGGTTCCAGGCACTTCGTGCCTGGCTGCCATCGTCCGGGCCCTATGGGACGGCTTCGCCGATACGTCCACACGCCGATACGACACTTCGTTGTGGTTGGAGCATCACGGCGCTACTTGGCCTGGCGTTCGGCGAGGCGTTTGAACGACTCGTTCAATTCATGGTCGGCGCGTTTCACGCCATCTGCAATGGAGGTCTCACCGGACATCATGGCGATGTAATTGCGGATAAAGATTTTCTCTACTTCCTGGAAGTTAGCCGGTGACGGTACCGGCAAAGTATGCGGTAAGGTTTGATAATAAAGGTAGGCGCTCGGGGGATAATTCAGGAAACCCGGGTTCTCGGCGGCAGACTTTCGACCCGGTACGCCGCCTCCGTTTTCGCCCTCTTCCTTTTGCGTTTCTACGCTGGTGAGTTCTCCGACCAGCTCCTTGGCCAAATCCTGGTGTTGTGATGTTTTGGAAATTCCGTAACCACCGAACCCGATTACAGTATAGTCGTTGGCTTTGCTAGGCGGGATGGCGATGTCCATGTCCAGCTTGGCCGCTTTCGCATTCTGAACAATCCAGTGACCACGAGAAATCATAGCCACTTGCCCGGCCATGAATTGGTTATCCATGGTGTCCTTTCCGGGAATCGGGGAAACCTTATCGACGTGAATCAGGTCGTAGAGGAATTGCAGGGACTCTGATACCTTAGGATCCAGCATGTTCGAGGCCGTCCAATCCGCGTTCAGAATTGAAGTCCCGTTAGAGTAAAACCAGGGCTGCACAAAAAAGAACTGGTTCGGAACTTCATATCCAAATTGAGTGACGTTACCGGCAGCATCACGGACCGTCAGTTTCTTGGCAGTTTCACGAAAATCGTTCCAGGTCCACCCGGTCTTTGGCAGATCAACACCGGCATCTTTAAACAGCTTCCGGTTATAGTTGATCATGATGTTATTCCAGGTAATGGGAATGAAGTAGGTTTTACCGCCGCTGGAGGCGTATTTGAACAAGGCCGGATCGAAATCGGAATAAGTAGTATGACTCTTCACGTAATCGTCCAAGGGGATAAACAAATTGCGGGTGTCGAATGTGCGAAATGTTTCAATCGCAGTTCCGTATACGTCATAGGCATTGTTCGCGTTGAACTGGGAAAGCACCCGGGTGACATAATCACCCCATCCATTCGAGATCGGGTCAATCGCAATCTCCACCTTTACGTTAGGATATTTCTGATTAAAACGGGCGACGGCATTAGTAACGGCTTTCAGTTCGGCGGCATTGCCGAACGCCATCAAGCGCAGATTTGCAGAAGCATTAGTATCAGCGGCAAACCCGGCAGTGGACGCCAGTGATAATAGCCCGGCGGCTAACGCGAAGCAGGCGAGTTTCGATTTCACGATGAGGAATGGGGGGATTTGGGTTGAAAAAAAGACTGGAAACCGTGCTCATGTTAGCGCCAACATGAAGTGACGTCAACCGCCGGCTGGCCGGCGGAATGGCAATCACAGATGACAAATCACAAATTCAAAAGAAGACATCTTTCTGACGTGAAACGTCCCACGCTGAACGATGTCGCCAAGGTGCTGGGCCTTTCGCATCAAACGGTATCGCGGGTCATAAATAATCATCCCAGAGTTCTGCCGGAAACTCGGGCCCGGGTTTTGGAGGTGATCAATGCCCTTGGATATAAACCAAATCAGGCAGCCAGATTCCTGGCTAATCGGCGCTCAACCATCGTCGGCCTGGTAACCGATGACCCGGGAATTTATGGACCGGCTCACGCCATTCTCAGCCTCGAGCAGGAAGCCAGGTTACATGGTTATACTCTGATGATTTTCGGGCTGCGCAGCCTGACAATCGCGGATGCTAAGGCCGGCGCGGAACAACTCGTCGCCCATTCCGCGGAAGGACTGCTGGTCGACGTGCCGGTGGAGGTCGATAAGGAAGCATTGGCAGCCGCCATGGGGGATATTCCGTTCGTCACGCTCGATATCGACGGGGGCGATTTGTTTCCGTCGTTTCGAGTGGATCACGTTCTGGGCGCGAAATTAGCAACTCGCCACTTGATTTCGCTCGGGCACACGCGGATCGCCGGCCTTCTCGGGCACGAGCCATACCGAAGCTCAAAACTGCGAAAGAAAGGTTGGTTATCCGCTCTAGCAGCGGCCGGACTTCACCCAGGCCCGGCAACTCATACTCCCTGGACCCCGGATGGCGGTTACGAGGCCACTAAAGAACTGATCAAAAAGGCCCCCGGAAAGTTTACCGCCATCTTCGCAGCGAATGATTTGATCGCTATGGGTGCGATTCTGGCCCTTCACGAAGCCGGGATCAAGGTCCCGGGAGAAGTGTCGGTGATCGGGTTTGATAACATGCCTGAAGGCCGGTTTCTGCATCCGCCGCTTACGACGGCAACCTCGGACTTCGATGTGATGGCTAGAGAAAGCCTGGATATTTTGTTTGCCCGAATCCACGGCCCGCCGGGGACAAGGATGAGGAGGGTTTTTCGGCCGGAGCTGGTGGTGAGAGAGAGCACGGCGAGGGTGGGGCAAGGGAGATGATCGGTGAAAGGTGGGGTGGGTTTTTGACAGTAATCAGTATGATTCTTTGAGTGCCGGGATTAGGTTAGGTCCTGAACTCCTGACTCCTGAACTCCCGAACTCGTTGAACTCCTCGAACTCCTCCCCGGCCGTGCCAGCACTTTCAGCTTCTGTAGTTGGAGGTGGCGTGGGCGGGCGATTGAGCTTGGAGGCGCTGAGAAGATCGCCCGCGTTCGACTTGGTGGCAGCGGCCGACTTGAGGGATGAGGTCCGAAAGGATTTGGAACGGGATTTTCCTGAGCTGCGGACTTTCGGTTCACACGAAGAAATGTTCGCTCAATGTCCCACGGAAGTGCTGTGCGTTAGTACGTACCCGCCTTCTCATGAGCGCGTGGTGCTCGACGCTTTGCAGCTAGCGTCTTTGCGGGGGTTGTTGGTTGAGAAACCGCTTGGCGACGCGGCGGCAGCGGGCCGAAAAATCCTGGATGCAATTAAAGCCCGAAAATTGCCCATGGTTGTTCCTCATGGTCTCAGGACGCGAGCGACTCCGCTCGAGATCGTCAAGAGGATTGAACAGGGTGAGATTGGCGAAGTCCGCCTCATCGAGGTGCAATGCGATAAATGGGATTTGCTTA